>JAHRHW010000156.1 GCA_019100305.1 Candidatus Thiodiazotropha taylori
GTTCGGATGAGGTCTGGGATAAAGCGGAGAAAGCGCTGGAAGACGCCCTCAATCAGCAGGGACTCGATTGGGAGCTGCAACCGGGGGAGGGCGCCTTCTATGGACCGAAGATCGAATTCTCCCTGCGGGACTGTCTCAGCCGGGTTTGGCAGTTGGGCACCATACAGCTCGATTTCTCCATGCCTGAGCGTCTTGGTGCGAGCTATATTGCTGAAGATAATAGTAAAAAGGTGCCTGTGATGCTGCATCGGGCGATCCTTGGGTCGCTGGAGCGATTCATCGGAATCCTCATCGAGCACTATGCTGGCGCACTGCCGATCTGGCTGGCTCCAGTCCAGGCTGTGCTGCTGAATATCACCGATCGACAGTCCGAATATCTGAAACAATGCCTCAAATTACTGCGGGATAACGGTTTTCGGGTCGAATCGGACTTGAGAAATGAGAAGATTGGCTTTAAAATCCGCGAGCATACGTTGATGCGCGTGCCTTATCTGCTGGTCATTGGTGATCGGGAGATGGAGGAAGGGACCGTTGCTGTGCGTACTCGTACGGGCGAGGATCTTGGATCCATGCCGCTGAGCGAGTTCATGGAACGGGCCAACGCAGAAGTGTCTCAACGAGTAAATTGAGTGTAAAAGCACTGGTTTTCCGGTGCTTTTTCTACTTTTAGGGTTTGGACTTTTTGGAGGAACCGACTATCGCTGCTGTGAAAAAGCACCGTCTTAATGATGACATTACGGCTGTTAAAGTAAGACTCATTGGCGCTGATGGTGAGCAAGTAGGTGTTGTATCGATTGAAGAGGCCCTCAGGGCTGCTCAGGATGCAGCACTGGATTTGGTAGAGATCGTGCCGAACGGGGAACCCCCAGTTTGTCGCGTGATGGATTACGGCAAGTTTCTATTCGAATTGAAGAAGACGAAACAGGCCGCCAAGAAAAAGCAGAAGCAGGTTCATATCAAAGAGATCAAATTCCGGCCAGGGACTGGTGAAGGGGATTATCAGGTAAAACTGCGCAACCTGATACGTTTCCTTGAAGATGGGGATAAGACCAAGGTAACCATGCGGTTCCGCGGTCGTGAGCACGCTCACCGTGAATTGGGTTTGGAGCTTCTTGAACGGGTGGAAAGGGATCTGGCTGATTATGGTCAGATGGAACAGAAACCCGCAATGGAAGGCCGCCAGATGGTGATGGTGCTCGGTCCCAAGAAAAAGTAACTTTTTTTACGCCCTAAGGCGTACAAATCGCGGAGTTAAAACGATGCCCAAGATTAAGACTAATCGTGGTGCGGCCAAACGGTTCAAACGCACCTCGTCCGGTTCATTCAAGCGTAACTGCTCTCATCGCCGTCATATTCTGACCAAGAAGAGCACCAAGCGGAAACGCCAGTTGCGTGCACCCAACACCATCGCAAAGTCCGATGTGGCGATCGCCCGTCGTATGATGCCTTACGCCTAACTTAACGAATCGGATCTGAACAATGTCTCGAGTAAAACGTGGTGTACAAGCACGCGCCCGTCATAAAAAGGTGCTTGATGAAGCTAAGGGTTATTACGGTGCCCGTAGAAAAGTTTATCGTGTCGCAAAGCAGGCGGTCATCAAGGCCGGTCAATACGCTTATCGCGATCGCCGTCAGAAAAAGCGCCAGTTCCGTGCGCTGTGGATTGCCCGGATCAATGCCGGTGCCCGTGACAACGGTCTCTCTTACAGCCGCATGATCAACGGTCTGCATCTGGCTAACATCGAAGTCGATCGTAAGATGCTGGCTGACCTGGCGGTGAACGACAAGGCGGCATTTAGCGTGCTGGCAGAACAGGCCAAGGCCGCGCTTTCCAGCTAAATAACTGCTGTTTTCCGGTTCGTCCGGTGGCAGAGTAAGCAAAGAAGGGGAAGGCCTGAGGCTTTCCCCTTTTTTTGTCATGGATCCCTTAATTCGTTCACTCGAGGTTTAAATAGACAGATGGAAGAATCCACATTGGACTTACAAAGTCTGATTGAAGCTGCCGAAAGTGCAATCAAACAGGCTGACAGTCTGCCCGCATTGGATGAGATTCGTGTCTCCTATCTGGGTAAGAGTGGCCAGTTGACTTCACAACTGAAGAAACTGGGTAGCCTGCCCCCTGAGGAGAGGCCTCAGGCCGGACAGAAAATCAACAAAGCCAAACAGGCTCTGCAACGCTCGATCGAATCACGCAAAGGTGAACTCGAAGAGGCGGCGCTGGCGCAGCGACTGGCTGAAGAAAAGATCGATGTGACCCTGCCGGGCAGGGGACTGCAACGGGGTGGTCTGCATCCGGTCAGCCGAACCCTTGAGCGTATCGAACGACTCTTCTCCAGTGCCGGATTTGAATCGGTTCAGGGTCCGGAAATCGAGGATGATTATCACAACTTCGAAGCGTTGAATATTCCCGACCACCATCCGGCGCGGGCAATGCACGATACCTTCTATTTCGATGCGCACCTGTTGCTGCGTACCCATACCTCACCGGTACAGATACGCACCATGGAAAAGGGTGAGCCGCCGATGAAGATCATCGCGCCGGGCCGGGTCTATCGTTGCGATTCCGATCTGACCCACACACCGATGTTCCATCAGGTAGAGGGATTCCTGGTGGATGAGAATGTCTCATTTGCCGATCTCAAGGGTGTGCTGTATGACTTCCTTAGCCACTTCTTCGAAAGGGAGCTGAAGCTGCGCTTCCGGCCCTCCTACTTCCCCTTCACTGAGCCTTCCGCCGAGGTCGATATCGAGTGTGTGATGTGTGGCGGTAAAGGGTGCCGGGTCTGTAGTCATACCGGTTGGCTGGAGGTTCTTGGCTGCGGCATGATCCATCCGGAGGTCTTCCGCCATGTGGGTATAGACAGCGAGAAGTACACTGGATACGCCTTCGGCATGGGGGTCGAACGTTTGACCATGCTGCGTTACGGGGTCAATGACCTTCGTCTCTTCTTTGAAAATGACCTGCGCTTTCTCAAGCAGTTTGCCTAGTAAACAGTCTGTTCGGCGTCAGTAGAGCTATAGAGTGGTAGATAAGCATGAAATTCAGTGAAGCCTGGTTAAGGGAGTGGGTCAATCCACCGGTGACAACCCAGGAGTTGGCGGACCAGTTGAGTATGGCCGGTCTGGAGGTTGATTCCGTTGAACCGGTCGCCGCCGCATTCAATGGGGTAGTGGTTGGTGAGGTGTTGGCCCGTGAAGCCCACCCGGATGCGGACAAATTGAGCGTATGTCAGGTCGGTATCGGCGCTGAGGAGCCACTGCAGATTGTCTGCGGGGCGAAAAACGTTGCCGCCGGGATGCGCGTGCCGGTTGCCACGGTGGGCGCCCGTTTGCCGGGTGATTTCAAGATCAAAAAGGCAAAACTCAGAGGTGTCAGCTCATCCGGGATGATCTGTTCCGCCAGCGAGCTGGGATTGGCGGAACAGTCCGAGGGCATCATGCCGCTGCCGCAAGATGCACCGGTTGGAGATGATTTTCGCCAATACCTGGGGCTTGAAGATCAGAGTATCGATGTGGATCTTACCCCGGACCGCAGTGACTGCCTGGGACTGCTCGGCATTGCCCGGGAGGTGGGAGTGATCAATCGCTGTGCGGTTGAGTTTCCCAGCATCGAGTTCCAACCGGCAAGCGCGGATAAGCGGGTCGATGTGGCACTGGAAGCGGACCAGGCCTGTCCCAGATATCTCTGTCGGGTAGTGACTGGTGTGGATGTCAATGCGCAGACGCCGTTGTGGATGCAGGAGCGCCTGCGCCGTGGCGATGTACGATCACTCGGGCCGGTTGTGGATGTGACCAACTATGTGATGTTGGAGTTGGGTCAGCCGATGCATGGCTTCGATCTGCAGAAGGTTGAAGCGGGGATCCGGGTGAGAATGGCCGAGTCTGGCGAGAAGCTGATCCTGATCGGCGGACAGGAGATCGAACTCATCGAAGGAACCCTGGTGATTGCCGATGCCAAACGTCCTCTGGCACTGGCCGGTATCATGGGTGGCGAGGATTCGGCGGTGTCGGACACGACGCAGGATATCCTGCTGGAGAGTGCCTTTTTTGCACCAACCGCCATCAGTGGCAAAGCCAGAGCCTATGGGCTGCATACTGACTCCTCTCACCGTTTCGAAAGGGGCGTCGATCCCTATCTGCAGGCCAAGGCGATGGAGCGGGCATCACAACTGCTGGTAGAGATTGCCGGTGGCGAACTGGGCCCGGTGGTGGAAGCGAACAACGAGTCGATGATCCAACAGCGACCGGAGATTCTGCTGCGTGCGGATCGGGTCAATCGTCTGCTCGGGGTTGAAATCGATCGGGCCGAAGTGACCGATATTCTCAACCGTCTCGATATGAGGATCATCGAAATGACTGCGGGCTGGCGGGTAACAGCGCCGAGCTGCCGATTCGATATCGCCATTGAAGAGGATCTGATTGAAGAGATTGGGCGCATCTACGGCTATGCCAAAATCCCGCCTCACAGAGGTAAGTCCGCGATGGTCATGGCCGATCGCCGGGAGGCTGAATTCAGTCTGCAGAGTGCGAAAAACCTGTTGGTAGGGCGGGATTACCAGGAAGTGATCACCTACAGTTTCATCAGTCCGGAGATCGAGGCGCAGGTCGATCCGGAGGCCAAAGGCATCCGCCTCGCCAATCCGATCTCTGCAGATATGTCGGTAATGCGCACCTCACTGTGGCCGGGATTGATCCAGACGGCGGTCTACAACCAGTCGAGGCAGCAGCAGCGGGTGCGGATTTTCGAATCCGGTCTCTGCTTTCGTCAGGGGGACGGCATTGAGCAGGAGCCGATGATTGCCGGTTTGATCGCGGGTAATGCTCAGGCAGAGCAGTGGGGTGAAGCCGGCCGGGCGGTCGATTTTTACGATATCAAGGCGGACCTGGAAGCGCTGCTGAGTCTGACGGGGCACCATCAAGGTATCGGTTTTGCTGCCGTTAAACATCCTGCACTGCATCCAGGTCAATCTGCCGAGGTGCGCATCCACGACAGGGTCGTTGGTATGTTGGGCATGCTGCATCCCGAATTGGAGCGGAAGATGGGCCTGAATGGAGCGACGTTTGTGTTCGAGTTGGCCTTGGAGAACCTGGCCGAGGGTCTGCTGCCCGGATTTCAGGCGCTCTCCAAATACCCATCGATCCGTCGAGATATCGCTCTGGTGGTGGACGAAAACGTCAGTTTCGAGTCGATCAGGAATCTTATTCGTGACGAATCGGGCAAAATTATTACAGACATCCTGCTTTTTGATGTCTATACTGGAGAAAACATAGATTCGGGTCGAAAAAGTCTCGCATTGGGATTGATTTTACAGGAAAAATCACACACTCTTACTGATAAGGAAGTGGATGAGGTGGTCGACGCTGTGTTACAACGGTTGGCTAAGGATACGGGCGCGAAACTGAGAGATTAGGACAACAAATGGCACTGACAAAAGCAGATATGGCAGCCAGGCTTTTTGATGAGCTTGGGCTGAACAAACGTGAAGCCAAGGAGATGGTGGAGATGTTCTTTGAAGAGATCCGCATGTCTTTGGAACGAGGGGCGCAGGTAAAGCTTTCCGGATTCGGAAATTTCGATTTGCGTGAAAAGAAACAGAGGCCTGGGCGAAATCCGAAAACCGGCAAGGAGATTCCGATCTCTGCCCGTCGGGTGGTGACTTTCAGACCAGGACAGAAACTTAAGGCACGAGTAGAAGCCTATGCTGGATCCGAGCAGCAGTAATACTGATCTGCCCGCAATACCGGGCAAACGCTATTTTACGATTGGCGAAGTGAGTGACCTTTGCCAGGTGAAGCCCCACGTGCTGCGTTATTGGGAGCAGGAGTTCCCACAGCTCAAGCCGGTGAAACGGCGGGGTAATCGACGCTACTATCAACGTCACGATGTGCTGATGATCAGACAGATCCGCAGCTTGCTCTATGAGCAGGGATTCACCATTGGTGGGGCACGACAGCAGCTTTCCGGGGATACCGCGAAAGAGGATCTGCAGCAGAGCCAGCAGATCATCAAGCAGCTCCGCGGTGAGTTGGAAGAGGTTCTGCAAATCCTCAAACGATAAACCTTTTCTGGCATTGACATAGGCTGTTTATCTGCCTAGTATTGCCGCTCTTTCCGGGCGTAGCGCAGTCTGGTAGCGCACTACAATGGGGTTGTAGGGGTCGGGTGTTCGAATCACCCCGCCCGGACCAATTAAAAAAGGGGTTACCCATAGGGTAACCCCTTTTTTGTTGCCGTGGTTTCAGTCTTATTTATTGACTGTGGTCAGGCCCAGGCTTACCCAGTCCTGCATGCCACCACGATACCATTTCAGTTTATAGGCGGGATATCCCAGGTTGAGCAGTGTCTTGATGTTGCTCGAAGACTGAGGACACCAGCTGCCGTTACAGAACATCACCAGCGTCTTGGCATTGCGGAAATCAAGGTTGCCTTTGACATCCTGCACCCCAAGCTGATTGATCAGGATGTCATGCAGTGTGTCGGCTTCGGCTGAGACATCGAATGCACCCTGTACATCCACATTGATCATGTTCCAGGGAATGTTGACGGAACCGGGAATGGTGCCGCGAATGATCCACTCAGGGGTGCGTGAATCAACCACCATCACTTTACGATCGCCATCACTGACCCGTTTCAGGTAACCCAGGACTTCCAATTCACCTACAGTATCCACTCCGGCTGAGATGGTCGCGGGTTGAATGCAGAAGGGTGGGCAGTGGCGAGATGTCTTGGAAAAGGATTTCGGCATCACCGCATTCTTATCGGCTGAGCGGGTGATCATGACCTTTTCACCGCCGTGCATCACTTCCACTGATTGCAGTCCTGGGCTGATCTGATTTCCTTCTTCCGCACGCAATTGTGTTGCAAGTGCTACGCCACCAACAAGTGTGGTCAGCATGAGTACTTTGACAAACTTCATTATGTCTTCCTCCCGTGGCGTTAGCCGTTATTCATAGGTTAGGTAAGAGGGCAGTTTAAGCTCTTTCTGAGACATCGCCTGTTCATAGCCCAGGTGCCCCTGCTTGGCTGCTTTATTGGCCAGCTTGGCGGCTGCCACATAGTCACCTTTTTTAAGAAGTCCTTTTGCCTTCTTGATCATTTTGCCGGTATCACGCCATTCGCCATCGACTTCGGCGGCCTGTTTCCTGGCGGCATCCGCTGCGTCAATCAGTTTTTGTACCTTGGCGACAGATGCGTCGTCAGCCAGGGCTAAGGTTGTCATGCTACTGCATAAAATACCAGCCAGCAGGCTGAATTTGAGAACTTTTCTTTTGTGCATCGCTTTTACTCCGATCACGTAATCTTGTCCTGATAGGGGTTACTTTCTGGCGCCGGGGCCATTCAGTGGCAGGCCGTTGCTCATGTAGGTCAGGAAGTACTCCAGATTACGGTACTCCTCACCATGCGCCTTGAAGGGCTTGGCACGGACCTGTTTGTTACAGCCGGTGAAACGACGATGCAGTGTACCTACCGTACCCCACTTCGAGCGATAGACAGGAAAGTGTGTGGTATGCCCGAGAGCTGGGCTGAGAATCTCGGTACGCAGAATCATACCCGCATTCTGCAAGTGACAATGGGCACAGGAGAAGTTCAATTGGCCACGACGGGTGTAGTAGAACTTTTTACCAGCCTCATAGGCCGCCAGAGCTTTTGGATCATCGCTGGGAACTACTATATTGGTGACCTGTCCGCGGGATTCGTATGAGATGTAAGAGAGAATGTTATTGATCGGCCCTTTTTTATACTTCAAAGGCTTTTCACCATTTGCCTTGCGGCAGTTGTTGAGTGCCAGAGGCAGGGTCATGACCATTCCCTTATCTTTGTCCCAGTGCGGATATTTACCGGCCAGGGCAGGACCATCGGGAAAACAGTCTTTATAGGTTTTGCCGTTTGCAAAGGGGGTCTCCCACATGGCTTGCCCTTCATCAATGAAAGGTTCATAGGGAGGGAACTCTTCGATGGCTTCCCAGTTTTCACGGCCAACCGGATCGATGGAGTAGGCACCATTGATATAGTCCTGGGTCTCCACATTGGGAAAGCGCTTTTTGAAGAAATTCTGGAATGCTGCCAGATCTTCTTCAGGGGTTGTAGCCTGTGCGGATGCAACGAAGCCACAGGTAATGACCAGTAAGGTCAACTTACGAAATAGATGTTTCATGTTATTTCAACCTCAAAGGAGTGCAGTCTTGATCTTTAGGAGTTGTATGACTTAAAGGGTCCAGACGTACTCAACCACTTTTTTGAAATCAGACTCGGAAAGAATGCCGTGCTTACCAAAAGGTGGCATTGAGGATTCCGGGTTTTTAATGGTGGCGTCCCAGATCTGTTCAGTGAGTGCTTCCTTTGTAGGATAGCGGGATTTCATGGCGATTAATGCCGGTGCGATATTACCCGGTGAGGGTGCGCCGGCGATGTTGTGACAGGCCAGGCAGTTTCCTTTTTTCCTGTCGAATGCGATTTTTTTGCCTTCTGCGACATCTGCATCGCTGGCCAGGAGAGTGGGTGAGACCAGAACTTGGCCGGCTATGACGCCAATCATACCGACTTTTCCAATCCACTTTTTGGTAGTACCAATCATCGTGTCCTCCAAGATGGGGGTTAATGTGGTTGTAACCTGTTGTTTAATAAGCTTTATTTGGTTTGTTTTAAGCTAACTGGATTACAACAAGTCGTTCTATTGCCATTGTCTCTCAGGACGAATTTTTGGCTGATTGCATTGTGATACTTTGTAGTAGACCCTGTAAAGTCCTGAAAGTAGCAAAAATTATAGTGGTAAACCATGGTATCGACTATGGGAATCTGATGTGGTTTGAATATTTGGTTATTTTTAATCAAAAATAGCCTCGATAGAGTGATCGTCAAGCCCGGGTAGATCGATGACAACAGCAGAGAAATCAGATTGGTATGTTTATATATTGAGATGTACTGATGATACGCTTTACACCGGCATAACCAATGACATCAATCGGCGGGTTGATGAACACAATCGGGGGGTAGGTGCCAAATATACCCGGGGAAGAACCCCCGTCGAACTGGTCTTTACTGAAACCCTGCCGGATCGAAGTGCTGCGTTACGTCGTGAGCTGGCAATCAAACGAATGAAAACCGCAGAAAAGCAGCTGATGATCAATCAAACTGAATCGTCATGAGGATTCGCTCAGGATCAAACTGCTGCCACAGGCTCGGCAGAGATAGGTGATCCCGGAGATGACTCTGTTATGCCGGATGGCGCTGAGTCGATGTTGTCTGCAGAGGCAGTGATAATCGAAATAACGCATGCTGCGGGCTGCACTACTCGAGGTATCAAAACTGTGGCAACGGTTTGCCGG
>JAHRHW010000157.1 GCA_019100305.1 Candidatus Thiodiazotropha taylori
TTAGGGGACATAGGTCTGGCAGCAGGTGACAATGTCTCATTCACTTTCATGATCGACAAAGACCGGCAGGGCACCCGTCGTGGACCGAACGGTGAGCTCGTTGAAGATCAAGACAGGATTTTTCCCGGCATGCAGAATGGTCCTGGTGCCCTCGAGAATTACATTCTCCATGATAGCTTTCATGTCGAACTGGTAGAGTCATCCGTGTTTGATCTGGTGCAGGGCCTCTATCCGGAGCGGGGCGCTGACGATCCATGGAGTGGCAGCGGCTACTCAAACTCGGCCTATCGGAATGGTCTTTTGGACGAGGGTTTTGGTGAAGTCTCGCTGTTCGGCAGCTCCGAGTCAATCGGCTCCAGCAGCCTCTATATCTACAGTGACATGTCGAAATGGGAAATTGGTACCACCATGTCAGCGGACAATATGACTGCGCTAAACGGACACCAGAGCGGTGATCGTTCCACATTCAGATCAGATTTGAGATTGACCGCAATCTCCAACGTCAATCCCTCTGCTTCAGATGCTTCTCTGGTTTCCGGTATCACAGGCGGAGCTGGAACAGAAGGTGGTATGCCCCGCTATTCAGTGCCTGAACCTTCAACCTTCTTATTGATGGGGCTGGGCCTTTTGGGTATCGGTGCGAGACGCTATTTCAAGTCAGCGTAAATCTGTTGAATCAGGCTCTAACTCAATTGCTGGATAGACACTATTGAGTGACGACGAATCCTGGTATTCGCTGGTGATCGAATATCAGCGAATAACCTGGAGTTCTTAGCGTCGGTTTGAATTGGCTTGCGAGTGCAATCAACCCATCAGCATCGCTTCGGCATGGGCAATTTTTTCGTCGGCTTTATCAAGAATCTTCAAGCTGAGTTTGGGTGTCAATTCACCCAGATTGAGCCGCGCAAAGGCAGGTACCTGATCAAGACTCGGCAGGTTGCTCATTGCGGGGCTGCCTATGAATGTATGCAGCTGTGCAACGATCACAAGATCGGCATAATCCGCCTCACCCTCGATATCACGAAGCCAGTCTTCCGCGTGCAGGGTAACTTCAATCAAGTCCTCGATAAAACCCCAATTGCGCAGGATGACGCTGCCGATTCTGCCACGCATATCGGCGATAACCTGATCGAGTTTTGCGGCATCGTTGGCAACTTCGGGAAAGCGCTCGGCATAACTGAGAATCGCCACGTTACCGATGTCATGCAGCAGTCCGGCCAGCATGGCATGCTCCGGATTGAAACGCCTGGTGACCTTGGAGAGGATGTAGCAGACGGCACTGACCTTAACGCTGTGCATCCAAAGATCCCGCATATGATCCTTTAAGATACTGGAGCGGGTATTGAACAGGTCGCGCAAGGCAAAGGTGAGTACCAGTTTGTGTGTGGTATCGGCACCGAGTCGGACGATCGCGGCAGCACAGGAGTCAACCGGTGTGACACCCGCATACAGCGGGCTGTTAGCAGCACGGATCAATTTGGTGGTGATGGCCGGATCGGTCTGAACGATTTCCGCCAGTTTTCGGGCGTTGGTGTTTTCGTCACGCATCGCTCTGCCGACGCGCACCGCCACATCGGGCAGACTGGGCAGTACCAGTTTGTCCTCATTGAGATCCGCCAGCAGTGCCTCGGTCAGGCTGTTCTCTGCGCTGTCTTTGTCATAGGGTTTGTCCATCCCATCGATTTCAGTGGCGGTTATTCCCTCCATCTCATCATTGACCAACCCTTTGATCAGGGCGTTGTCGACCATCAGGTATTCAACGGGAGAGATCGCCTCGACGCTGTAGCGACGGGGTATCAGGCTGGCGATGGGGTTTTGCGCTTTAGGCGTGTCGGCGCTGATTTCACTGATGCGCCCATCCTCAGAAAGGAGCTGTACTCTGCCTTTCAGAAGGTAGAGGCTGAATTCTGTTGTGTCACCCAGCTCTATGATCATCAGTCCTTTGCCGGCTGTATAGGTCTTGAGAGAGCGACTCAGGAGTTCGAGCTGGTCATCCGTGAGATGATGCAGGGGATTTAATTGCTTTAGGATGTCTGGGGATGGATGGCTCATATTCTCACTCATTGTTCCTTTCGCGATGATCAGCAGCCACACTTGCTGGGTTGCGATTGATTCATCTGGAGTGTACCGACCAGCTGATCCACTGTGGAGAGCTGATGGGATTTAAGATAGTCGGTAATGCCTGAATTGATCGATTTGCAGACCAATGGATCGTAGAACAGTGCGGTACCGATACCGATGGCACTGGCACCCGCAATGATGAACTCCAGGGCATCCTCAGCCGTGGTGATACCACCTTGGCCAATGATCGGGATCTGATGGGTTTTACAGACCTGATAGACCTGATGAACCTTGAGCAGTGCCACAGGTTTGATCGCCGGACCTGACAATCCTCCCTGATTATTACCGATGATGGGGGTTCTGCTTTCGATATCGATCGCCATGCCCATCAGGGTGTTGATCACTGAAAAGGCGTCACTCCCGGCTTCGATGCACCCCTTTGCATTGGACGCGATGTCGGTTTGATTGGGGGAGAGTTTGGTGATCAGTGGTTTGTCTGTCGCTTTGCGGCAGGTTTCAACCACCCTGGCGGACATCGCAGGATCGTTTCCAAAGGCCACTCCCCCCTCTTTCACATTTGGGCAGGAGATATTGATCTCGATGGCATCGATGGGTGAGTCGTCGAAGCGGCGGGTTACCTCGCGATACTCCTCCACACTCGATCCGGATACATTGGCGATGAAGCGGGTCTCGGTAAAGTCCAGGTTGGGCAGTATCTGATTGACTACATGGTCGACCCCGGGATTTTGCAGTCCGATGGCATTGAGCATACCCTGGGGCGTCTCGTAGACCCGATGAGGCTGATTACCAAGACGGGCATCCTGGGTTGTTCCTTTAAGGCAGACTGCCCCCACATCCCGATTGCTAAACCCGTTTACCCTTGTGTACTCTTCACCGAATCCGACGCACCCGGAGAGGAGAACAATGGGGCTGTTGAACGACATACCACAAAACTCGGTATTCAATGTTGGCTGGCTATTGCTGCTCATGAACCTTTATATAATCTTCAATTAGGAGGGTGGGGTGTTTCATATCGTACTCTATGAGCCGGAGATCCCACCGAATACAGGTAACATCATACGCCTGTGTGCCAATAGTGGCAGCAAATTGCATTTGATTCACCCCCTGGGCTTCAAGCTGGATGATAAACGTTTACGGCGGGCAGGTCTCGACTATCATGAATGGGCCGACGTTGGGGAATACGCTTCGCTCGATGAGTTTCTTGCCGATGTGAGGCCCGAGCGACTGTTTGCCTGCACAACCAAAGGGCAGCGTGGTTATGCTGCGGTTGACTACAAACCTGGCGATGCGCTGCTGTTTGGCCCCGAGAGCCGGGGTCTGCCGGCAGAAGTTCTGCAGGCACTGGATCCCCAGCAGCGTATCCGTATACCGATGAAGCCTCACAGCCGCAGTCTCAATCTCTCCAATGCGGTGGCATTGATCCTGTATGAAGCCTGGCGCCAGTGTGACTATCTCGGCGGTGAGTGATGAATAGGGTCTCAGCATGAATGGCACATAATCTTAAGCGCCAAAAGACACATCGCCTCCATTGTATCAGAGGGTTTTTGGTGGGGCTGTGCCTCACCAAATCCTGTTTAAGTCAGCACCATTCGGTCTCAGCATGCCCCGGTTGAGGCGCTCGCTCAGAGCCCCTCTGCCTTCTGGCTTCTATGCAGCAGGTTCTGGACCGCGGTTTTCGGGCTCAGATCCTCATACAGCACCCGGTAGACCTGCTCTGAAATCGGCATTTCGACCTGCAGCCGCTGGGCCAGGGCGTAGACCTCTTTGGCGGTATGCACACCTTCAACCTCCTGGCCGATATTCGCCCTCGCGGTCTCGAGTGTCTGGCCCTCGGCCAGGGCGAGACCCATGCGGCGATTGCGGGATTGGTTGTCGGTGCAGGTCAGCAGCAGATCGCCCAATCCGGCCAGCCCCATGAAGGTTTCGGATTTGCCACCGAGTTTCAGCCCCAGACGCATGATTTCGGTGAGGCCACGGGTAATCAGTGCGGATCGGGTATTGGCGCCGAATCCGAGTCCGTCGGCGATGCCGGCGGCGATCGCCAACACGTTTTTACTGGCACCACCTACCTGCACACCGACTATGTCGCTGCTGGTATAGGCACGAAACCAGGAGGTATGCAGTCTGTTGGCCAGGCGATCGGCATGTGTCGGGTTGGTTGAGGCGACCGTAATCGCAGTCGGTAGACCTCTGGCCACTTCACCGGCAAAGGTGGGACCTGAGATCACAGCCAGATCCCGGCCGGGCAGATGGCTGGCGGCCACTTCGCTGAGCAGTCGCTGGCTGCCCGGTTCGAATCCCTTGGTGGCCCAGGCAATACCGGGATTGCCATCGATCAGCGGTGCGATGGCTTTGGTAACGGCGCTGAAGGCGTGGCTGGGTACGGCGATGATCACCTCAGAAGCCTGTGCCAGGGTTCGCTGCAGGTCCGCTTCCGGTGTCAGGGAGGGAGGCAGCGGGACGCCTGGAAGAAACTGTCGATTCTCTCGGTCCTCGATCAGTGCATCGACTTCGGCCTTCAGATGTCCCCAGATTCGTACCGGCTGTCCCTCGCTACTCAGCAGTATGGCGAGTGCAGTCCCCCAGGAACCGGCACCCAGAACCGCTACGGCTTGTTCCCTTGTGCCGCTCATTAATGCTGACTTTGACCTTCAGTCTCTGCCTCGGCACGTTTTGCCCGCTCCTGCTGGTGTTGAGCGTAGATCATGTCGAAATTGACCGGCTGCAGAACCATCTGTGGAAAACTGCCCTTGGTGATCAGGTCAGAGACCACTTCCCGCACATAGGGAAACAGCTGGTTGGGACAGAAGGCGCCCAGCAGGGGGCCCATCTCCTGTTCCGGGAAGCCCTTGGCAGTGAAGATCCCGGCCTGTTTGACTTCTGCCAGATAGGCGGTCTGCTCACCCAGTTTGGTAGTGACCGTGACCGTCAGGGTGACCTCGAAAACATCTTCGGTGAGTTTGTTGACTTCGGTATTCAGATTGACCCCGGTTTCCGGAGTCCACTCTTGCTGGAAAACAGCCGGAGAGTTGGGGGTCTCAAAAGAGATATCCTTGGTATAGATGCGTTGAACAGCAAATTCTCGGTTCGGCGCGTCTTGCTTGGCTTCTTCGGTCATGTTGGTTTCCTGGTGGTGAGACTACTTTTTCTTACGTGTGACAGGCAGGTTGTCACTCTGCCAGGCGAGTATACCGCCTTTTAGGTTGAACACCTCTTCAAACCCGGCTTTCTTCAAATGTTGGCAGGCAGCGGATGACTGGGCACCGGATCGACAGCTGACGATGATCGGCTTGTCCTTATACTTGTTCAATGCACCGATCTGGCTGGCGAAGCCATTACTGGGAATATTGATGGCATTGATGATGTGGCCTTTGTTGAAGTCCGCTGCCGGCCTCACATCGACCACTACCGCTTCCCGGCTGTTGATCAACTCTGTGGCGGCAGAGGGCCCGACAGCGCTCTTGTCGCTGTGAGAGAGATTGAAGATCAAAAGGCCCGCGACCAGTGAAAAGGACGTGACGAGTACCCAGTGATTCATCGCAAATTCGATGAGTTGTTCCATTCGGCGCCTCATGTGCAGCTGATTGTTCTACAGGGAGCGGAGTTTATACCAGCCAGCAGCAATGGTTAAGGGGTGAGTGGCCTGAGCAGGTAAAAATGGCTGTGCAGTCCACAGCCATGGGTTTTTTTATCTGATTCTACGGAGCGGCAGCAGGAGGAGGCTTTGCTGTTGAGCTCTCAGGGTGTGTGGGTACAGAAGACTTCCCGCATCATGCCGATCAATTTCAGGGTGCGGAAATCGCTGACACGATAGTAGACCCGGTTGGCATCCTTGCGCGAGGCGAGAATGCCCTTGTCCCGCAAAATCGCAAGGTGCTGCGAGATATTGCTCTGAGAGGTGCCCACCTGTTCGACAATCTCCTGGACACTGACTTCCTGACCGCCGAGGGTGCACAGAATCTTCAACCTCAGTGGATGTGACATGGCCTTCAGCGAGCGGGAGGCGCGGTCGACATCGTCATCTGTGGCAAACAGATTACTCATGCCCTCGGGTTCATTCAACTCCAGGGGTTGGGCGCTTTTACTGTACTTGTGTTCCATATACGTCCAGCCTTTTATTAGTAACTAATACAATAATACGCTGTTTTTCGTGACAATGAGAACCCCTTTATTTGTTCTGGTTACTTTTTGGCCATTTTTTGCGCATCAGGCGCTTCCAGCGAGCCCTCAAGCCTTACAGATTACAGGGATAAACCGTTTTCAGTCCCAATCTGAAATAAAAAACCGGCAAACCCCGTTTATCACCCATCAAATCCCATTGCTTTTCTGGTCTGCTCTGTTATTTGGTGATTTAATTGCGACTGAATTATCCGACAGTTTATTTTTGGCCATCGATTACCACCGCTTACCGCGCAAAAAAGTCTTGAGTTAAAGAGAATCAACATGAGCGACAGACCTAAACCGGTCGTCCTGACCATTCTGGATGGTTGGGGTTATAGTGAAGACACAGAAGTAAATGCCATCACAGAAGCCCGTACTCCGGTTTGGGATCGATTGTGGCGTGAGCATCCGCATACCCTGATTACCACGGCGGGAGCTGCCGTGGGGCTGCCGGGTGGTCAGATGGGCAACTCTGAAGTGGGTCATCTCAACCTGGGGGCCGGTCGAGTCGTCTACCAGGAGTTTACCCGAGTCTCCCGTTCAATCCGCACCGGCTCCTTCTTCACCAATCAGACGTTAACCGCCGCTGTGGATAAGGCGGTTGAGAGCGGTAAGACCGTGCATCTGCTTGGGCTGCTCTCTCCAGGCGGTGTGCACAGTCACGAAGAACACATTCATGCGATGGCCAAGCTGGCGGTCGAACGTGGTGCCAAACAGGTCTATTTCCATGCTTTTCTGGATGGCCGGGATACTCCGCCGAAAAGTGCCGAAGCCTCCCTGGTCGCCCTGAATGAAGTGTTTGAATCATTGGGTGTGGGGCGTATCGCCAGTCTGATCGGGCGCTACTACGCAATGGATCGGGATAACCGCTGGGAGCGGGTGGAGCAGGCCTACAATCTGCTGGTCGACGGCAAAGCGGAATATCAGGTGGAAGATGCGATCAGCGGACTGCACGACGCTTATCAACGGGGTGAGACCGATGAGTTTGTCGCGTCGACCTCGGTAACCCCGGCCGACGCATCTCCTGCCAGAGTGGAAGATGGTGATGTGATGCTGTTTCTCAACTACCGGGCGGACCGGGCAAGACAACTCACCAAATCTTTTGTCGAGGCTGACTTTGATGCCTTCAAACGGGAGCGGGTTCCGGCCTTGGCGGAGTTTGTCAGCCTGACCCGTTACCACAAGCAGTTTGATATCCCGGTCGCCTTTCCTCCTGAGAAATTGCGTAATGTGTTTGGCGAATACATCGCCAAACAGGGTCTGCTACAGTTGCGTCTCGCTGAGACGGAGAAGTATGCCCATGTCACTTTCTTCTTCAATGGCGGGCGTGAAAAACCGTTTGAAGGTGAAGACCGGATTCTGGTGCCCTCTCCCCAGGTCGCGACCTACGATCTGAAGCCGGAGATGAGCGCGGAAGAGGTGACGGACCATCTTGTCGAAGCCATCGAGAGCGGTAAATACGACGTCATCGTCTGCAACTTCGCCAACAGCGACATGGTGGGTCATACCGGCAAGTTCGAGGCGGCCAAGCTGGCCATCGAAACCCTGGATCACTGCCTGGGTCGTGTGCTCAAGGCGCTCCATCGGGTCGATGGCGAGATGCTGGTCACCGCCGACCACGGCAATGCGGAACAGATGGAGGATCATATCAACCATCAGCCACACACGGCCCACACCACCAATCCGGTGCCGCTGGTCTATATTGGCCGGCATAACGCCCAGCTGCTTGAAGGCGGTGCACTCTGCGATATCTCCCCGACTCTGCTGAAGATCATGGGGTTGTCACAACCGGATGAGATGAAGGGGCGCTCTCTGATTGAGTTTGATGAGGCTTGATCTGTGTTGCGTCTGAGTCGCCTTGCGGCGCTCTGTGCTGCTGGCTGTCTCGCCTTGATGGCGTTGCAGGTAGCAGCGGAGGACTCTGAAAAGGAGGCAAAGACAAAACTCGAAGAGGTCAAACGAAAGATTCAGACCCTGCAGCAGCAGTTGCGCAGTACGGAAGGCAAGCGGCAGGAGCAGAGCCAAGCGCTGCAGGAGATGGAAACAAAGATCGGTACGCTGGCCCGCCGGATTCGGGTCACCGGGCAGAGTTTGAAGCGTCAACAGCGTCGTCTGTCGGAGTTGGAGGGTGAGCGGGCCGATGCCCGTCTGCGCCTGGATCAACATCGATCATCGCTGGAGCGACAGCTTCGCGCCGCCTACGCCATGGGCCGGCAGGAAAAAATGAAAATCCTGCTCAATCAACAAGATCCAGCAGTAGTCAGTCGGGTGATGGTGTATTACGATTACTTTAATACGGCCCGCCTGAAACAGATGGAACAGATTCGGGTGAATCTGCAGAAATTGAACACGATTGAGCAGCAAATTGCTCGGGAGGAGCAGCGCCTGCAACAACTCCAAGCTAAAAACCTGACTCAGAAGAAGCAGCTTGAAGCGGCTCAGTCGGGGCGTAAAAAGATCATCGCCAGTCTCAACAGCCGATTGAAGAACAAAGGGCAGGAGCTGCAAAGTCTGAAGAGCGATGAGAAACAGCTGCAGTCTCTGCTGGAGGAGATACAACAGGCGCTGGTGGATATCCCGATCAATCCAACCGCCCATGTCTCCTTTCAAAAGCGCAAAGGCAAGCTGCCCTGGCCATCCAGAGGCAAGCTGGTTGCCCGTTTCGGTTCCACCCGGGAGGTGGGTAAATTGAAATGGGACGGGGTGCTGATCTCTGCACCGGAAGGACAGGAGGTGCGGGCGATTCACCACGGTAGAGTGGCGTTTGCCGACTGGTTACGAGGCTTTGGTCTGCTGTTGATCATTGATCATGGTGAAGGCTTTATGAGTCTTTACGGGCACAATCAAAGTCTCTTCAAAGAGACTGGAGAGTGGGTGGAGCCAGGTGAGGTGGTTGCCCAGGTGGGTAATAGCGGGGGCCGCTCTTCATCGGGGGTCTATTTTGGAATCAGGCATAACGGAAAGCCGAAAAATCCAACCCAATGGTGTCGTCGGATCCGGGGCCGGGTGATTGCGGGTAAGGCTGTGAAGGAACTATCTTTTTATCCAGTTACTCACAACACACAGAGCGAC
>JAHRHW010000158.1 GCA_019100305.1 Candidatus Thiodiazotropha taylori
CAGGAAAGGTACCGGTCCACATCTGGACCGGCGATACGGAATCCACAGCACTCAAGCAGCTGGAGAATGTATCCCGTATGCCTTTCATCCATCACCATGTGGCGGCCATGCCCGATGTCCATGCGGGTATCGGTGCGACTGTCGGCTCAGTGATTCCCACCAAGGGGGCAATTGTGCCGGCGGCGGTTGGGGTGGATATCGGTTGTGGCATGAATGCCATCCGTTTATCCCTGACAGCAGCCGAATTGCCGGATAGCCTGCGCATGCTGCGTAATCGTATCGAACAGGCGATTCCGGTTGGATTCGAAATGCACGATCGGGATCCGGTCAAACGCTCAACCATTGTGCCTTTGGCAAAACGGCTGGATCATATTATCGATCGGCATCCGGCAATCGCCAGGATGCAGCGCAAGCGCCCCTACGACATCTGGGTTCGTCAACTGGCGACCCTGGGTGGCGGCAACCACTTCATCGAGCTCTGCCTGGATGAAAACGATGCGGTCTGGGTCATGCTGCACTCCGGTTCCCGGGGTATCGGCAATGTGATTGGCCGCTACTTCATCGAACTGGCACGCAAGGATATGGGCGATCAGTTGGGGAGGTTACCAGATCGGGATCTGGCCTACTTCAGTGAGTGTGCCCAGCATTTCGATGACTATATCGAAGCGGTCGATTGGGCTCAGGACTACGCCATGATAAACCGCCGGGAGATGATGCAGCATATGCTGGATGTACTGGCGAGGCATCTGCCTCACTTCACCATCACCAAAGAGGCAATCAACTGTCACCATAACTATGTGGTAAGGGAGCACCACTTCGGTGCCGAAGTCTATGTCACCCGCAAAGGTGCCATACGTGCGGGTGAAGGGGAGTTGGGTATTATCCCCGGTTCGATGGGCGCCAAATCCTACATCGTCCGGGGCAAGGGTAGCGAGGCGTCGTTCTGCTCCTGCTCCCATGGTGCGGGACGTCGTATGTCCCGTTCAAAGGCCAAGCGGCAGTTCAACCGGGCCGACCTGGAGTCCCAAACCCAAGGCGTTGAGTGTCGTAAGGACAAAGGGGTGATCGATGAGATCCCCGCTGCCTATAAGGACATCGATCAGGTGATGGCCAACCAGAGCGACCTGGTTGAAGTGGTACACACTCTGAAGCAGGTGATGTGTGTAAAAGGTTAAGTGGGCCGGGCCAAGGCCCACTTTTTTATTGATATTGAGGAATTACCGATGAAGAAAACAGCTAACAGATCACGCAATCTGTTGCACAACCACCCGATGCTGCGCAAAGGTGGGGTGCATGACAAATCCAATAAGGCTAAACGACGTAAAGAGAAACAAAACCTGCGCAAGGTGTGGTTTTCTCTGAGCACACACCGTGTGTTGAGAGAAGACCACGCCGCCGCGTAGTCATGCTTTTTTTCAGGGACTGCAAAAATCCAACGGACACGTTTACTTACCGCTGAAGCAAATTTTAAAACTTTTGTGTCTTTCCCGCCTACCATCTAGGCGTATTTTTTCCGCTCACCTATGCTACAGACTGTGTCTGAGGTTGCCGAGAAAAGTGCTGACCGACATCGCTGAAAAGAGAATAACGATTTTGTGATTGATGTTGAATCACGGATCACAAACCCCATGAGGAGAGACCCTATGTCAGTTGCAAAAGTTACTGAAATCATCACTTCATCCAGCAAGAGCTTTGATGACGCTGTCACCAAAGGGATCAAGCGCGCCAACAAGACATTGAAAAATATCAAAGGGGCCTGGGTTAAGGATCAGCAACTGTCGGTGAGTAATGGCAAGATCACCGATTACCGGGTAACACTGAAAGTCACCTTTGTATTGAAGGACTGAATAATCGATTTAGCTGAAATTTTAACGGTAGAGATTAGGCAACAACATAACTTACGATAGGAGCACGCAGCAATGGGACTGTTCGATTTCGCATCAGATTTAGGTAAAAAACTGTTCGGCAAGGATGACGATCCGGCAGAGAAAATAAAGCAACAGATAGAATCGGACAATCCGGGTATTCAGGATCTGGGTGTCAGTTATGATAACGGCAAGGTGATTCTGTCAGGTAATGCTGAAACGGCTGAAGCTTTGGAAAAGGGCGTCTTGATCGCCGGGAATGTTGTCGGTGTCAGCGAGGTGAGTGCTGATGGTGTGACAGCACCGGAGCAACAGGCGAAGGTGGAATACTATACGATCGTCAGTGGAGACACCCTATCGGCAATCGCCAAACGCTTCCTCGGCAATGCTGCGGCTTACCCGAAGATTTTTGAAGCAAACCGGGAAGTGATCAAGGATCCGAACCTGATCTATCCGGGACAGAAGATCCGTATACCAATGGAATAACCCGTTAAATTGATAACAAGGCATGGTTGGCTCAATCAATCCCCGGGGCACCGGGGATTTTTTTGCCTGTCTGAGCAAAGTAACCGCATAAAAAAAGGATAGCTATCGATAGTAAAACTTGCGTAAATAGAGCTCATTCAGAGCAAGCAATCTTAAGCCGGTAGACCTTATGGAAACCATGCAGCGACTACTCGAAATCATGGGCAAATTACGCGATCCGGATAAGGGTTGTCCCTGGGATCTGCGTCAGACCTACGCCACCATCGTGCCCTATACCCTTGAAGAGGCCTATGAAGTTGCCGATACCATTCAGCGGGGTGAGATGGGTGAACTGCGGGATGAACTGGGCGACCTGTTATTCCAAATCGTCTTTTACAGCCAGATCGCCCGGGAAGAGGGCCATTTCGATTTTAATGATGTGGCAAGCGGAATTTGTGAAAAGATGATCCGGCGCCATCCCCATGTGTTTGCCGATGCGGAGTATCAGAGTGACGAACAGTTGCGCCAGGCCTGGGAACAACAGAAGGCGGCTGAACGAGCCGAGCAGAAACAATCATCACCATCGAGTCATATGGATGGGGTGGCCAACGCCCTGCCAGCGTTGATCAGGGCGGAAAAACTGCAGAAAAGGGCTGCCCGGGTCGGTTTCGACTGGCCGGATGCACAAGGGGCGTTCGATAAAGTCAGTGAGGAGTTCGAGGAAGTTCGCCATGAACTGGAAAACCTCAATCGACAACATCTGCAGGATGAATTGGGTGACCTGATGTTTGCCATGGTCAATGTGGTACGACTGTTGGACATGGACGCGGAACAGACCTTGACTCAAGCCAACATGAAGTTTGAGAGACGCTTTCGCGCTTTGGAAGAACTATTGCAGCAACAGGGAATTACTGATTTAAAGACTCAAAGCCTGGAGCAACTCGATACCGTTTGGGAGCAAGTGAAACAAGCAGAGCGGAAGAAATGAAATTTGTCGGATGGCACTTACTTAAGTTATTTATAACTAAAACTTGGAGAAGAAGTTGGGCCAGCCTGAGAGATTAACCGCCAATGAACGCCAATCACCGCAAAATTCCCCGAAAAACTCTCACGTAGAGGAGCCCAATAGCGAAGATTCGCGGTGATTGGCGTTCATTGGCGGTTTATTATCCTAAATAAGTGCCACTCCAGTTAGGGCCTGTTAACAGGATTTCAATCCGCTCTGGTAGTGGTCTGGGTAAGAGCGAAACAGATGGTGCTGATAGAAAGGCTTTTGGGGAGAATCAGCGGCCAGCATCAAAGCTGACCGCCGTAGAGAGTTTTAATGCTGACCTGCAGGATCACCAATGGGACCCGACACGTCATCGGACGATGGGGACTCACCGGAAGGTCTGGCGCCATCATCTGAATCCATATCGTTATCCACCCAATCCTTTGGCGGACGAGGGGTCTTGCCTTCCATGATGTCATTGATCTGCTCAGTATCAATGGTCTCATACTTCATCAGGGCATCGGCCATCACATGTAACTTTTCCATATGCTCATTGAGAATACTCGCAGCCCGGTCGTAGTTGCGGTCAATGAAACTTCTGATCTCTTCATCGATGGTATGTGCGGTATCGTCAGAGACATTCTTGTGCTGGGTCACCGAGCGTCCCAGGAACACCTCTTCCTCTTCCTCGCTGTACATCAGCGGTCCGAGGCGCTCCGACAGACCCCATTTGGTCACCATGTTGCGTGCCAGCTCTGTGGCCCGCTTGATGTCGTTGGAAGCGCCTGTGGTCACTTTATCGATACCAAAGATCAACTCTTCCGCGATACGGCCACCGAACAGACTGGAGATCTGACTCTCAAGGTGCTCTTTGCTATAGCTGTAGCGATCCGCTTCCGGCAGGAACATGGTCACACCCAGCGCCCGTCCCCGCGGAATGATGCTCACCTTGTAGACCGGATCGTGGGAAGGCACCAGTCGACCGACAATGGCATGCCCCGATTCATGGTATGCGGTGAGTTTCTTCTCATCCTCGCTCATTACCATGGTACGGCGCTCTGTACCCATCATGATCTTGTCTTTGGCCTTCTCCAGCTCTTCCATACCCACCAGGGCTTTGTTGGCCCGGGCCGCAAACAGCGCGGCTTCATTGACCAGGTTGGCCAGATCGGCGCCGGAGAATCCCGGTGTACCCCGGGCGATGATCGCCGGTTTCACATCTTCACCGGCCGCTACCTTGCGCAGGTGCACCTTCAGAATCTGCTCACGACCGCGCACATCGGGTAGCGGTACCACGACCTGTCGGTCGAATCGTCCTGGACGCAGCAGCGCTGGATCGAGTACATCGGGCCGGTTGGTGGCCGCGATTACGATCACACCTTCATTGCCTTCAAAACCATCCATCTCTACCAGCAGCTGGTTGAGGGTCTGTTCGCGCTCGTCGTGTCCACCGCCAAGACCGGCGCCACGATGGCGGCCTACCGCATCGATCTCGTCGATAAAGATAATGCAGGGGGCATGTTTCTTGGCCTGTTCGAACATGTCACGCACCCGTGAGGCACCCACACCGACGAACATCTCCACAAAATCGGAACCGGAAATGGTGAAGAAAGGCACTTTGGCTTCACCGGCGATCGCTTTCGCCAGCAGAGTCTTACCGGTACCCGGTGAACCGACCATCAGTACACCCTTGGGAATCTTGCCGCCGAGCTTCTGGAATTTAGAGGGATCGCGCAGAAAGTCGACCATCTCGGTGACCTCCTCCTTGGCCTCTTCGACACCGGCCACATCACTGAACGTGACCTTCACCTGATCTTCGCTCAGCATGCGCGCCTTGCTCTTGCCGAATGACATGGCACCTCTTCCGGCACCACCACCCTGCATCTGGCGCATGAAAAAGATCCACAGGCCGATCAGCACAAACAGGGGAAACCAGTTGATCAGGATATTCATCAACAGAGAGGGTTTCTCAGGGCGCTTGGCGATGATCTCCACATTGCTGTTCAACAGATCACTGACCAGCATATTGTCACCAGTGCTGTAGGTGGAGAATCGCTGGCCCGAGCTCAGGGAACCGCTGATTTCATGGCCATTGTTGCCGACCTCGACTAATTCCACCTCCTTCACCTGTCCGGTCTTGACGTTGGAGATGAATTCCGAGTAGCTCATGGGCTGAGCCTTGGGCTGGGTCGTTGAAAAATTGTTGAACACCGTCATCAGTACGATGGCGATCACTACCCAGAGAATTAAGTTTTTTGCCATGTCATTCAAAACGTAAGAACCTCTTGATCTCACTCCGGCAACAGCCGGTATATCTGTCCACACTGGCATCCGTGTGGTGGTTATTCTGTGACATCTCTATTCACTGGCTGTTTGGGATAACCGATTTGGCGGTTAAAAACCTGAATAAAAATGTGCAAACATCTGATTTTTTAGGGCTTACTGGTTGGTACGGTACTACATCTTAAAGTTCCCTGCTACTAAATAGATCTCCCTGCTCTTGGCCCGCGATGAATCGGGCTTGCGGCTGACTACCCGGGTAAACGAGCTGCGCACCTCCCGCAAAAAGTCATCAAAGCCCTCGCCCTGGAAGACTTTAACGACAAACCCACCACCTGGCTTTAGGGTTTCACGGGCAAAATCAAGGGCCAGTTCGCAAAGATAGATCGACCTTGGCTGATCCACACTGGCCATACCAGTAACATTGGGCGCCATATCAGAAATTACAAGGTCTATTGCGGCACCGTCCAGTAGATTTCGCAAAGATTCCAGGGGTTCTGTCTCACGAAAGTCACCCTGAATGAACTCAACCCCGGCAATCGGATCCATCGGCAGAATATCGAGGGCAAACACCTGCCCGCTCTCACCAACCAGATCCCGCGCAATCTGACTCCAGCCCCCAGGAGCCGCCCCCAGGTCCACGACCTTCATTCCGGGCTTGATTAACCTGTCTTTTTCCTGAATTTCCAACAGCTTGAAAGCTGCACGGGAGCGATACCCCGCCTTCTGCGCTTGCTTTACATAGGTATCATTAAAATGTCTGTCCAGCCACTTGCGACTGCTTTTGCTGCGCTTCATGAGATCTGCTTACCCGCTCTGTAACCGCCTCTCTAATCTTAACCCATGGCAGAAAATTCTTGACTGACATAGGGATTCAAACTCTGCAACACAAAACCTTATTTTATTTATGTATATTTTTTAGTCCTCAAATGAACGCGAATAGTGCCAGTGTTATGATATTCGGTGTATTTCCGCCAATAACCCACAACAAATCTGAAACAAGAGAGTAGATCCAGAATTCAGTCTGAATATGTAAGGACAATTGCTTTCATTTGCGGACTTTAATTCTTAAACACTTTCTCAACACCGGGAATCAGGATAGAATCCGCCTCCCTTATTCGACTCGGCCAAACCAATGCCCCTGACCTCAGAGCAGACCAGATCCCTGAAAAAACTCGCCCACCACTTGAAACCGGTGGTGATGATTGGCCAGCACGGCTTGAGTGAAGGTGTCATCGGCGAAATCGACACCAGTCTCGATGTGCATGAACTGATCAAAGTCAAACTGGCAGGCGCCGATAAAAGCGACCGGGAGGCATTGAGTGCCGCCATTGTAGAGCGCCTCTCGGCAGAGCTGGTGCAAATTATCGGACGGGTAGCGATCTTCTACCGGGCGAATCCCAAGAAGAAGAAAAACAGAATCGTCGTTTGATGATAGATACCGGGAATCTTCAACCAGGCCGACCAGAGACTGACCATGCCGGCCGGCGCAGCCTCAGCCGAGCCTATACGTAACGCACTTCCAGAATCTCAAACTCCCGGTCACCGCCAGGCGTGTTGAGGAACACATCATCCCCTTCCTGTTTACCAATTAGTGCTCTGGCAATCGGTGAACTGACAGAAATCAGGCCATGTTTGATATCGGCCTCGTCATCGCCCACGATCTGATAGGTAAACTCTTCATCGTTATCCAGTTCAAGCACCACCACGGTGGCGCCAAAGACCACTTTGCCACCCGCATCCAGCTTGGTGACATCGATGATCTGAGCATGCGAGAGCTTACCTTCGATATCCTTGATGCGCCCCTCAATGAAGCTCTGCTGTTCACGCGCCGCATGATACTCCGCGTTCTCTTTCAGATCCCCGTGCTCTCGGGCTTCAGCAATCGCCTTGATCACCTTGGGTCGCTCGACGGTTTTCAGCTGCTTCAGCTCCTCTTGCAGATTAGCAGCTCCACGAGCAGTCAACGGTACCTTGTTCATTGCACTCTTCCTCTGTTAAGCCGATTACTGCTGATGCAGATCTTGCAGTCGGTTGACATTCAGCTCATCCAACTGTTTGAGGGCCAGACAGGTCGCCTCGGCACCTGAAATGGTAGTGGTGTAGTTAACCTTGTGCTGCAGGGCGGTACGTCTGATCTCCGCTGAATCGGCAATCGCCTGGACACCTTCAGTGGTATTGATGATGAAACTGACTTCCTGATTCTTGATCGAATCGACGATATGGGGGCGTCCCTCCATCACCTTATTCACCCGGGTACATTCGAGGCCCGCATCAAGCAATGCCTGACAGGTACCACCGGTGGCACTCAGGGTAAAACCGAGCTCAACCAGATCCTGAGCCACCCGAACGGCACGCACCTTGTCCGCATTACGCACACTGAGCAAGGCCTTGCCACCCTGGGGCAACTGATAGCCCGCACCCATGATCGACTTGTTGTAGGCTTCACCAAATGTGACACCGACACCCATCACTTCACCAGTGGATTTCATCTCCGGCCCCAGTACGGTATCCACACCGGGAAATTTAACGAACGGGAATACCGCCTCTTTCACGAAATAGTTCTCAGGCACTACCTCCTTGACGATGCCCTGCTCCTTCAGACTGGTTCCCGCCATACAGCGGGCAGCAATTTTTGCCAGCTGCAGACCGGTGGCCTTGGAGACAAATGGCACGGTTCGGGAAGCTCGTGGATTCACTTCCAGCAGATAGATCTGATCATCCTTGATGGCAAACTGAGCGTTCATCAGACCCACCACTTTCAACTCCAGCGCCAGCTTGCGCATCTGCTCGCGCATCCGGTCCTGAATGGCGGCAGACAGGGTATAGGGAGGCAGTGAGCAGGCGGAATCACCGGAGTGAACACCTGCCTGTTCGATATGTTCCATGATACCGCCGATGAGCACATCCTTACCGTCACAGATGGCGTCGATATCCACCTCGATGGCGTCATCCAGAAAGCGATCGAGCAACACCGGAGAGTCGTTGGAGACACTCACCGCTTCCCGCATATAGCGGCGCAATTCGTTCTCATGATAGACAATCTCCATCGCCCGGCCACCCAGAACGTAGGAGGGGCGAACGACCAGAGGATAGCCGATCTCTTCTGCCAGTTTGACCGCACTCTCTGAATCACGGGCGGTACGGTTTGGCGGCTGTTTGAGATTGAGTTTCTCTACCAATTGCTGGAAACGCTCCCGATCTTCCGCCAGATCGATGGAATCGGGGCTGGTGCCAATGATCGGCGCACCTGCGGCCTCCAGGTCGTTGGCCAGCTTCAGCGGGGTTTGACCACCGTACTGAACGATCACGCCGGCCGGCTGCTCCTTGTGAATGACCTCAAGCACATCCTCCAGTGTCAGTGGCTCAAAGTAGAGTCTGTCTGAGGTATCGTAGTCAGTGGAAACGGTCTCTGGATTGCAGTTGACCATGATGGTCTCATAACCATCATCACGCATCGCGAATGCGGCATGCACACAACAGTAATCGAACTCGATTCCCTGGCCGATGCGGTTTGGACCACCACCCAGAACCATGATCTTTTTACGCTCACTGGGCAGAGCCTCACACTCTTCCTCATAGGTGGAATACATGTAGGCGGTGCTGGTGGCAAACTCCGCCGCACAGGTATCGACCCGTTTGAAGACCGGCCGGATACCCGCCTGATGGCGGCGCTGACGGATCTCGGTT
>JAHRHW010000159.1 GCA_019100305.1 Candidatus Thiodiazotropha taylori
CCTGACGCTTGAGGTTACGGAAAGCATGCTATTGCATGACATCGATGCAACAGCATTCAAGATGAAACAGCTGAAAGCCTCCGGCGTACGCTTTTCTATTGACGATTTTGGCACGGGGTACTCATCCCTGGCCTACCTGAAACGCCTGCCCATCAGTGAAATCAAGATCGATCGCTCATTCATCCATGATATGCTTGACGATCCCAATGATGCTGCAGTGGTTGAGACCATCGTCAAGCTGGCCACTCAACTCGGCATGGAGACCGTGGCTGAAGGCGTCGAAAACAGGGATGTCCTTGAGCAATTGGTCAATTTTGGCTGCCACGCATTCCAGGGATTTTATTTCAGCCAGCCTGTGCCTGCCGAGGAATTCGAAGAGCGCTTCCTGAAACAGAGTACTGACTGGTCCGCCAATCAGAGTAAACGGTTATGGACTGAAATAGAGACATAAAAAGAGCTGATCACCGGAATGGATGATTGGCTTGTAGACGCCCCGGAAAACCAGCCCGCCAGGGTCGAGTGTTTTTTTAAACCTGCTTTCCGAGTTGATCGATCAAGACCACAACTCTCTGGGACAGCGGGACGATTTATCCAAACGCCTTTTCAACACCTTCTACTTGTGGCGCTACAATCTAATTGAATTCAGGCAGATGTCCTAGATCAGAAACACCCACTGCTCATACCGTTACCCAAATCCGTATGCTTTGTGTGAAAATACCGCTTGTTCTTCTAGTGTACAACGCCAGTAAAATCAACAATCCTACGAGCATCCCTTCAGCGACCAGACTCTGCTCTTCATGGGAAGAGCACATTCTCTGCCTGCAAGCGCAGACCAGAGCCCTGCATCACACCACTGCCCTGTTACGACACCATCACCCGCAAGTTAGTTTTTCACAAGATTCGGTTATACTTGCAGGAAATTAGCAGTATGGAGGCACCGCCATGCACATTCAACGTCAGGGACAATGGCTCTTCGCGATCGGGCTGGTCGTCGTATTGGCCAGTGTGCTCGCCGGCAACCTCATCCAGGAAGAACTCGTCAGCCTTGGAGACCGGGCCTTTCTGGCCAAACATGGCGCAACAGGCTGGCTGACCTTTATGTCTTTCGCCTTCGGTTTTCCGTTTGGCATGGCAGTCTGTGCCACCGGCATGTTCATGACGAGCGAACCCGCAGCCGGAAAACGCCTGCTGTTTGCGCTCACCGCACTGCTTGTCGCCCTCTCGGCCATTCTGGTCCCAGGAGTCGCCGGGCGGGCACCCAGCCCCAGTTTTTTCGGCACCGGCGGGTACACCATTCTGGTTCTGGTGCTGGCAACCCTCTGGTGGTGGGGCAGGCATCGAGCCGTCCTGCCGCAAGAGGCGCGCTTGGGCGCTGACCTGCAGGGCGCTGGCTACCTGTGCTTCGCCGTTGTCGCCTGGAACCTGTGCGGCGTTGGCGGTATGCCCTCCTTTGCTCTGGATCCGGAAAAAATGCTGGCCACGGGCAGCCGCGGCTTTGCCATCGGGCAGATGAAAGCGATCATGGTGGCGCTGGTAGCAGGCTGGATACTCACGGCGGCCGGTTATCGCATGTCGCTGAAGACCTCGAAGTAAACCGCTTGGAGCTGGCGATATGCAGTACAACCCGTTCCCTATCGGCAACAACCGCAGACCAGCCCAGCTGTTGCGGATATTACAAACACTCCTGCTGGCGTTACTGCTGTCGGCCTGCAGTCGTATCCAGCTGGCCTACAACAACCTCGACTGGCTGTTACCGCATTACCTCAGCTCCTACATGCCACTTTCCGACAACCAGGATAGCCTGCTGGAAGCGGGCGTCGATCATTTCCTGCACTGGCATTGCAGCACCCAGGTCGCCAGCTATGCACAACTGTTGCGCGAAGTCGATAGACGCTTCCGAAGCGACAATCTGATCCGGACCGAACTGGTAACCTTCAACGATCGTGTTCAACAGGCCTGGACGGGCATCCTGCAGCAGGGCAGCCCGGCGCTGGGTGTTATCCTGCTCACTGCGGATGAAACCCAGATCCGGGAACTCCTCGAAGGCTTTGAACAGCGCAATAAGGAGTGGCTGGAGGAGTTCGAAGCGACCAGTGACAAGGAGTTGCGCGATAACTACCGGGAACGCATGAGCAAGGAACTGCAGCGCTGGTTCGGTGAGTTGGACGAGCAGCAGGAGCAGATTCTGGTCTTTTGGAGCAGGCAGTTCCAGCCACTAGGTCTTCAAGGGTTGGAAGTACGGCGGCGCTGGCAGTCACGCCTGCGGGAGATCATGAACACCCGCGATGACCCCGAGGTTTTCCAGCGCGAATTCGCTGAACTGTTGACCAACCCGGGCACACTGCGAACGCCCATTTACCAACAGCGCCTTGATCACAATCGCGACGTGACGGTCGACATGCTCTATCGCATTGTTCAACAGCTCAGCGATGCGCAAAAGCACCACCTGAAACGGCAGGTCAAAGCCGTGGCAGGCGATTTTGACGGTCTGGCGTGCAGCGGTGAACCCATAGCTTCTTGACTAGAGCACTGTGTTATCAACCAGCCGCTGAATCTACAGCAATATCTTACCTTGCGTCCTGCGCAGAATAACGGTTTGTTCTCTATCTTTATGGATGACTGCTTGAAGCTTGCTATTGTCAACCAATGCAAGTCATCGCCTGTGGGTAGCGATCACTCCCACTCAATGGTCGCCTGCAACTTACCGCAGATATCAGGCCACACGTGAGAACCTGTTACTTCATTACTGTTGTTGCGCGAGAAATGAGGCATCCTCCAGTTACTCGCCTCTTCCTCCCAGATAACGATAATCAGATTCCCGATAATCTTACGATTCTGCTCAGGATCTGTGTTACTGCACAGCGCTTTGAGGAGAAGGTGTTGCGCATCGATATGAATCTCTTTCCCATTCAAGTGCTCTGCATGAGGCACTCATCCGCATTAACACCAACTATTAACATTCTTTGTGTAATGGATCCGTTTAGCCAGAAAACAAGACAGCAAGCGTGAGCTATACCACTAACACCCTGATTCACCTTGATTCACCTAGTATCAGCATTAGTATGCAAGTGGAAGTATTCTCAATAAATTACGCCAATCTGAGAAACTTGCGAATTCACCAAATAATTCTATAGTTAAGGTGGTTCCCCTCTCAATCCAAAGTACCTGATGTAGTGAACAAAAAGCCTTCCCAATCTCAAGCTGCCATGGCTACTGAGATCGAAAGAAGTAAGTTATTTGATCTCTCTGTTGATTTATTGGCCGTAGCAGATACCGAAGGGAATTTTGTAGAAGTAAATCATGCCTGGAAGGAAATTCTGGGTTGGGAACCTGAGGACCTTCTGAGCGATACCTTTCTGAGCTTTGTCCATCCGGACGACATCGACGCCACAGTTAATCAGATAGAAAGGCAAAAAACGAGCGGCACAACAGTTCAGCAGTTTGTTAACCGCTATCGTTGCAAAGATGGTTCATATCGTTGGCTTGAATGGACTGCTTCTGCCGAGATCGATGGATTCATTTATGCAATAGCGCGCGATAAAACGGACCACAAGCGGATCGAACAGGAGAGAGACCGCTTTTTTGACATCTCAATTGATCTACTGGTAATTGCCAATACCGATGGAACCTTCAGAAAGGTCAATGAAAGGTGGACAGAAGTTCTTGGTTGGGAACAGTCAGAATTGGTAAACCGTCCGTTTTTCGATTTTGTTCATCCCGATGATATAGAGCCGACTCTCGTCGAACTCGAGCGCGAAAAAAGGGGGGAACGGGTTACCAAATTCGTTAACCGTTATCGATGCAAAGACAACTCATATCTTTATCTGGAGTGGACAACACAACCTGAACCTGATGGTACGATTTATGCCGTTGCTCGTGACATCACTGAGCGGAAATTGGCAGAACAGGCAGTCATGCAGAGCGTTGAACGCTATCAGTCTGTCATTGAAACAGCCAACGATGGTTTTTGGGTGATCGACATCCATGGAAATATTCTTGAAGTCAATGATTCATATTGTCGACTGTCAGGATACTCTCGTGAAGAACTACTGCAGATGCATATTTCCGAAATAGATGCCATTGAATCACGGGAAGATACGCTCACACATATTAAGGAAATCGTCAATAAAAAGAATGTTCTGTTTGAAACGAGACATCGCCACAAAGATGGAACATTCTGGGATGCTGAAATCTCAACCAGTTATTCAGATATAGAAGGTGGCCGTTTTTTCGTATTCATACGTGACATCAGGGAACGCAAGTTTAACGAACAAATCGCCAACTTGCGTGACGGTTTGTCAAAAATCGTTTACCAGGGGGAGATGGATAACATCATGCGTGTTGCGCTTGATATCGCTGAAAGCATTACCCAAAGCGAAATTGGTTTCTATCACTTCGTAGAAAAGGATCAAAAAAATCTATCACTTCAAGTCTGGTCAAGTAATACGTTAAAAAACATGTGTCATTCAGAAGGGGAAGATCTGCACTACCCAATCGATCAGGCCGGTGTCTGGGTCGATTGCATACACCAGGGAAAACCAGTAGTTCATAATGATTACGAGGCGCTCAATCACAAAAAGGGCATGCCGGAGGGCCACCCGAAACTCGCAAGAGAGATCACCGTACCCATTTTCAGAGATGGCTTGATCGTAGCCGTTGCCGGGCTCGGCAATAAGCAGATCGAATACAGCAATTGGGACCTGAATGTACTCGAACGAATCGCTGACGTTGCTTACGACTTTGTTGAGCGTAAGCAATCAGAAATGCAGATCGAACACATGGCCTATTACGATGCCCTAACCGGACTTCCGAATCGCACACTTTTTTCAGACAGGATGTCACAGGCAATGAGCCAATGTTCTCATACTGGGCGTTTACTGGCTGTCTGTTATCTGGATTTAGATGGATTCAAGACGGTTAACGATGAGCATGGACACGACGTAGGCGATGAATTACTGATCAGCCTGGCAAAACGAATGATGAACATACTGCGCGAAGGAGACACGCTAGCGCGCCTTGGTGGTGATGAGTTTGTAATACTGCTCAACAATATACAGGAAGGCAAGGAAAGTGAATCCTTTCTCAGTCGTGCCATAGAGCACATAAAAAAACCATTCGTGGTTAAAGGTTACCGATTAGCGATATCTGCAAGTATTGGTGTAACCATATTTCCTGACGATAATTCAACTGCCGACACGCTTCTTCGACATGCTGACCAGGCAATGTACAAAGCCAAAGCCGATCCTGATATCGATTATCACATGTATGATTTGATCGAGGAGCAGGAGATACGTAGCAAACGCCAAATGCTTGACCAGTTCAAACAGGCAATGGAACGAAATGAGCTTGTCTTACACTACCAACCCCGTATCGATTTGTTTAGCGGTGAAGTTGTCAGTCTTGAAGCACTCATTCGCTGGCAACACCCGGACAAGGGTTTACTGATGCCAGCTCAGTTTTTACCCAATATCGAAGGTACCCCAGAAGAAGTGCAAATGGACGAATGGGTTGTCAAACAGGCACTGGAACAACTGAATCAATGGCTGGATCATGACACAGTTATACCGTTGAGTATCAATATAAGCCCTCATCATATACAGCAGGGCAACTTCTCGGAATATCTTACCGATCAACTAACACACTATCCTGATGGCATTGCACAGAAACTCGAGCTGGAGGTATTGGAGACAGCAGCAATTCACGATATTGAACATGTTGCAAAAATGATGAACTCCTGTTCAAAACTAGGTGTCTCTTTTTCACTTGATGACTTTGGTACAGGCTATTCATCACTAACACACTTCCATCGTTTACCAATAAACGTATTAAAAATCGATCAAAACTTTGTTCGCTCCATGATTGATGACGTCAATAATCTCGACATCGTCAAAGGGGTTGTACAACTCTCCAAGGCGTTACAACGGCCCGTCGTAGCAGAGGGCGTTGAAAACATCGAACTCGGTTTGATACTGCTCTATCTGGGATGCCAATATGCGCAAGGCTACGGTATCGCACGTCCCATGCCGATTGAAGCATTTGACAACTGGCTGATAGATTGGAAGAGAGAGAAGCTATGGCATTGCTTGCATGATCAGGAAGAACTCAATAGCGATGATATTGAGCTGAAAATCGCTGTCTACAGTCACCGTCGATGGTTAGAATCAGTTGAACAATATATTGAAACGAACGGAAAGTCTGAGCTCCCCTCACTTGATAGTGGTCAAAGTACGTTTTCTCATTGGTACTATGGAATGGGAGTGGCTCGATATGGAAACAGACCGGCTTATGCCTTTCTCCTGCCCAAGCATCTTCATACCCATGAGGTAGCCGCATCATTAATAAGACTGGTTGATGGCGGAGAGCAGAAAGAAGCAAAGGAACTGCTTGGTAGTTTAGCTACAGCGAGTGATTCTTTACTTGATATTCTCACCAAGCTTTCTACTCAATGATATTTTTTAGGTTTGATTAGTAGATACTGTATCACTCCAACTCTGCTTATTAATAAAACCTTAAGGAAGTGCCGTTCCGGTCATTTAGCCATTGTTTCTTATACTTGATTTTATCTTTACAAATGATATTTTTAGGCTCATTTAGTAAAGATAATTCTGCTCCAACCCTGTTTCTTAAGAACCCTTAAGAAAGCACTCTTCGATCCAGTTAAGGTTCTTTTTTTTATATTGGAATTTATGTTTTCTGATGATGTTTTATCTACTTTGAACTCGTTTTTTCTCAACCAAATGCTACTATTAGCGTACACTGCAGGATGCTCGTCTGCAGCTTAGTAGCGGTGCCATAGGGATCCAATCAAAATCAAAATAATTAAATCTATGAGAGAGAGGATTTATATGAATAATAATCAACGTGCTGCCATGCTTGGTTTACTTTCATCCATTTGTCTGGCGTTCTCCGGCTCTGTCTTCGCGGCCAGCTTATCCGATATGGCAAAGGAATGTGATGACTGCCATGGAAGCAATGGCAACAGCACAGATGACAAGGTTCCTTCTATTGCCGGTTTTTCCGAATCTTCATTGGTAGATATGATGGAACAGTACAAGGCAGGAGATCGACCCGCGGACAAGTACAAGTCCAATGGTGGGGAGGAAACCGACATGCAGGTGATTGCCAAGGATATGAGTGACGATGATATCAATGCGATCTCCGCTCACTACGCCAAGCAGACCTTCAAACCCATCAAACAGGATTTCGATGCCGCGGCCGCAAAACGGGGTGAAGAAGTGCACGACAAGCTATGTGAAAAATGCCACTCGGATGGCGGTGCCAACGCCGATGACGATGCAGCAATCCTGGCAGGTCAGTGGCGCGGCTATCTGGAGAGACAGTTCGTATTGATCACCTCTGGCGAACGTGAAACGACAAAAAAGATGAAGAAGAAAATGAAGAAGGTCAAAGACGAAGATATACAACCGCTGATCGAGTTTTACATCAGCAAACAATAGATTGACCTGCACGGGGTCTGTTATCACATACTGGTTGGATATGCCCGATCTTCTATTGCGTCAACAGTGTTTTCCCAGCACGAGGTGCGAGCTGGTTGGCTGCATGTTCCCATCCATCAGGAGTTGGCGATAATGGCGCATACCATCAACCATTACACCCCTGAACTGTGGTTTGTGTCGCACAACAAATTGATAGATAAGCGTCTGTTCCGGTCGATGACGCTGATAAAAAGGGCTGTGTAGTGACCAGTCTTTGATCACGATCTGAGACATATCACTCTCCTTTCCATAGAGAGTCTTATGTTCTCAAGGTATTGTCTATAGGCATAGGGTATGCTTGGCGATATCAGTCGGTACCTTACGGTACCGACCACTCTCACTCAGTGGTTGACGACAACGTACTGAAAATATCATGAGCCACAAGAGAGATACCGGAAACTTCGTTGATGATCCTGCGCGAAACCTCTTCCAGAAAATTAAACGGCAGATGGGCACACTTGGCGGTGAAATCGAGGACACTCTTCACTTACAGTGGCATTATGTTGTTGATTTATAGGCATTTGAATTGATATTAAACCGTGGGCATCTGTTTTTGATTTTAATATTTCTATCTGAATAGAACCTCGGCATCTGTTTCTATATGCACTAGAAGAAGGATGTTCCTGTTGTTTCGTTGTTTGCACCTGTTGTTTGAGAGGAGCATTAGGCGCGAATCGCCCCCCTGCCCAAGGATATCATTCAGTTACAGCATGAAGTTGAGGCAAAAATCTAACGATTGGTTTGAAAAAACAGCGATCAGCCATCGTTGATCAACTAAACCTTGAAATGCCACCTATAGATTCAGGATAATCTGACTGTTGGTCTAATCGTAGATCAAACACCTATTTTGGCCCTTGACCCGCCAATACAGAAACGACAAGCACCTCGTAGGTGCTTTCACAAAGACGGCCCAACCTCCGCCGACAAAAAACAATGCAGGCACCTGAACGGGCAGATATTGGTTATTAATTACCAAAATCCCCTGTTTCATTGAGACCGGCATGATAACGATCGATGGACGGCGAATATGAAAAATGGGTTGAATAAACGAGGGTCACAGCCGCGATGGGCCAAGCGCTTCGCCGACAAGAGGCAGAATAAGGCGAAACTCTCAAACAAAAAAAATCATAGTGACCTGGCTCTTGCAAACCGTATTTTCAGCGCGTTCAAGGACGGCATCCTGGTAACTGATACCAAGTTGCAGATCATTGACGTCAACGAATCCTTCAGCCGAGTTACGGGCTACTCCCGTGAAGAGGCCCTAGGGCAGAAACCCCAGATGCTCTCCTCCGGCCGACACGGCCGTGAATATTATGAGCGTATGTGGCAACAACTTGAGCAAAATGGCGTTTGGCAAGGCACGATCTGGAATCGCAGAAAAAACGGGGAAATCTACCCGGAGTGGCTATCCATTGAGGCGTTGACCGACAGGCGTGGTGATGTGACTCACTATACCGCAGTTTTCTCAGACCTCAGCAGACACAAGGATATCCACAATCAGATTCACCTGATGGCCTACTACGACTCACTGACCGGTCTGCCGAATCGCCAGCTGTTTTCAGACCGGCTCGATCTGAGCCTCTCCCTGGCCAAGCGTGAAAAACAGAAAGTAGCACTATTTTTCATGGATCTGGACCGCTTTAAGGACATCAATGACTCTCTGGGCCACACCACCGGGGATCAATTGTTGAATGCCGTCGCCAATCGACTGACCAGCAGCCTGCGCCAATCCGATACCATCGCCAGGCTGGGTGGCGATGA
>JAHRHW010000160.1 GCA_019100305.1 Candidatus Thiodiazotropha taylori
TCTGTTCCGACCTAGCCTCGGGCATCACCGGTGACATACTCTATGTCGACTCCGGTTACCACATTCTCGGCATGGCCTGAGCATCTGACAAGATAAATTTGAGATAAGGTACGGCTTAACGCCGCACCTTATTTATTTGCCGACTGAAGTATTCTAAAAACTTATTCGCTATCCTGCTTCAACAGGATCTGCACATCGGCACGGGATTCGAGATCTTCCAATACCCGATCGTAGTAGCTTCTGCCATACAGACGCCGCATATTTTCAACCTGCTGCGCTTTACTCTCATCCGAGGCGGATTCACCTTCGATGACTTGTGAGAGTACGAATACAGCAAAGTCACCCTGGGCCAATTTGACACTACCTGGAGTGATCTCTCCCGCTTGCGGCTTCGCGGTGCGGAACAGTTCACTCGACAGGGCCGGTGGCAGCTCTCTGCTGTTACGGGTTACGGTGATCGGTCCGGTTACCGGATAACTGCCAGCGACCTGCATCAGCGGATTGGTAGTGGAAATCTCAGCCACACGCTTGCCCGCCTCTGCTCCGGCCTGCTCTTCCGCCTTCTGCTTGGTAAGCAGTTCGACGATCCGGCTGCGCACATCGTCCAGAGGCTCGACCGAAGCCTCCTGGTGATCCAATACCCGCACCACCACAGAACTGGTGGAATCGAGTTCGATCAATTCACTGTTATTGCGCTCTTTCAGAACATCGTCACTGAACGCTGCACCCAGTACTTTGGGTTTCGCCAATGGGCCCGCCTGCTGATCCCGAGTCATCCATTCGCTCTCTTCCACGGTAAGTCCCAGGGCAGAGGCTGAGGATTCCAGGGAGGTGGGATCGTCATAACTCAGATTGGCCAGCTCTTCGGCCATCGCGAAGTAGCGTTTTTCACCCTCTGCCAGGCGGTAGCCCTTTTCCACTTCGCTTTTAGCCTCGTCAAATGGCTTGACGCTGCCGGCCTTTATGCCGGTGAGTTTAATTAGATGAAAACCGAAGTTACTGCGCACCGGCTCACTCACAGCACCCTCTTCGAGACTGAATACCGCATTCTCGAAAGCCGGATCCATGATGCCCTTGCCAAACATTCCCAGGTCACCCCCTGAAGCGGCTGAACCGGGATCCTGGGAGTGCTGCATGGCCAGTTCGGCGAAAGACTCCCCTGCACGAACCTGTTCTGCCAGATCCTCGATCTTCTGTTTCGCTTCCTCAACGGCTGTCTGATCAGCATCGGCGGTAACCTGGATCAGGATATGGCTTGCCTGTCGCTGTTCAGGCAGACCGTAGAGATCCTGATTATCGTCGTAGAAACCACGTAGCAGCTCATCATCGACATCGACTGTCTCGCCGATCGCTGCGGCATCCAACAGGATGTATTCGAGCTTGATCTTTTCCGGCGAGATGAAGGCGCTCTCATTGCTCTCGTAGAAGGAGGCCACATCACTGTCGGTTACAGAATTGTCTACCAGGTAATCCGCGGCCGGAATGGTAAAATAGGTGATCTCACGGGTCTGTTTCTGCAGACGATCGCTCTCACTGACTTCGCGCGAAGTGATGAAGGTACCGCTCTCCACCGCCTGGGTCAGCTGCTCGGCCACCAACGCGCGCCTGACACGCTCTTCAAAGCCGGCCGGGGAGAGTCCCTGCAGTTGCAGAGAACGCTCATAGGTCTGTTGATCGAAGCGACCATCCTTGTGAAAGATGGACATGCTCAATATCGCCGCCTGGATCATGCTGTTACCGGCACGTAATCCCATCTCATGGGATGCCTGTTGCAGCACTTCATCGTTGACCATACGGTTGAGCACCTCTTTTCTCATCCGCACGTCGTCAAACAGTTCCGGCCGATAGGCTGAACCCAGCTGATCACGCAGCTGCTGACGAAAACGTTGAAATTGGGATTCCAGACTGCGTTCAGTAATCTCCACGCCATTGACGCTGGCAGCCAGAGGTTCTGAACCGATCCCTAGATAGGACTGAATCCCCCATAGTGCGAATGGGATTGAGATGAGGATGACGATTGCCCAAGCGATCCAGCCCTGAGCCTTATCTCTGATTTCCTGAAGCATGATCAGTGACTCGAAATATTATTATTACCAGGATCAAATATCCGGGTATCTGGTTAAACAAAAACGGGGTATCTGGTTGAGATACCCCGTTAATGATTAATGTTGGCGGAGCGGACGGGACTCGAACCCGCGACCCCCGGCGTGACAGGCCGGTATTCTAACCAACTGAACTACCGCTCCTAAATGGTGGGTGCTGCAGGGATCGAACCTGCGACCCTCGCCTTGTAAGGGCGATGCTCTCCCAGCTGAGCTAAGCACCCCGGTAGAAGGCGCGCTAGTTTATTGCATCCTTCAACGCTTTACCAGCTTTAAATGACGGGATTTTCGATGCTTTGATCTTAATCGTCTCGCCGGTCTGGGGATTGCGGCCTTCACGGGCAGCGCGTTCTTTCACGGAAAAGGTGCCAAATCCCACCAGAGAGAGCGTATCACCGGCTTTCATCGCTTCAGTCACAGCGTTGACCATACCGTCAAGCGCCCGTCCTGCAGCGGCCTTGGAAATATCCGCGGATTCCGCCATTGCCTCAATTAGTTCGGCCTTATTCATTAATCAGTTTCCCCTATGGTCTGGGCGGTTCATTCCGCCTTACGAATTATATGTAATGGCCCTGCAGGGCCCGAAACGCCAGAGTTTATACCGGCTGCCAGATAACCTGTCAAGCAATGGCCTACGCGAAAATGCCGCAATAAGCCAAGCTGTGACAAGTCTTCATGTTCTAAATTCACAGTGTATTAATGCTTGGTGGGCGCCCCAGTCTTTTTGCCGGCCTCCTGGCCACGCTTTCTACTCGGTTTTTCAGCCTCTCCCGACTCCTTCTCCTTCTTAGGCTGAGGGGTGTCATTGAGTGCAATCTGTAACACTTCATCGATCCAGCGGACCGGGATAATCTCCAGGTTTTGCTTGATATTCTTGGGAATTTCAACAAGATCCCTCTCATTTTCTTCCGGAATGATAACCGTGGCGATTCCACCCCGGTGGGCGGCAAGCAACTTCTCCTTGAGTCCGCCGATCGGCAGCACTTCACCGCGCAGAGTGATCTCACCGGTCATTGCCACATCCGCTTTCACCGGAATTTTGGTCAACGCCGAGACCAGACTGGTACACATGCCGACACCGGCACTGGGGCCGTCTTTCGGCGTGGCCCCCTCCGGCACATGGATATGTACATCGTATTTCTGGTGGAACTCCTCTTCCAGCCCGAGTGATTCGGCACGGCTTCTGACCACTGTCATGGCCGCCTGAATCGACTCCTGCATAACCTCACCCAATTGACCGGTATGGCTCAATCGTCCCTTACCAGGCATCAGAGCGGCCTCTATGCGCAGCAACTCGCCTCCCACTTCGGTCCAGGCCAGACCGGTGACTTGACCCACCTGATCGTGCTCATCGGCCCGCCCATAGCGAAAGCGTTTCACACCCAGATAGTCTTCGAGACGCTTCGGCGTCAGTGTGACCTTGGTCTTGGTCTTTTTCAGCAGAATCTCTTTGACCACCTTACGACAGATCTTGGCGATCTCTCGCTCCAGGTTTCTCACCCCGGCCTCACGGGTGTAGTAACGGACGATATCCCGAATCGCCGACTCTCTGACGATCAGCTCTTCCGGTTTCAGGCCATTGTTCTCCATCTGTTTGCGTACCAGATAGCGCTCGGCAATGTTGACCTTCTCATCCTCGGTGTAACCGGAGAGGCGGATCACTTCCATACGATCGAGCAGGGCCGCCGGTATATTCAATGTGTTGGCTGTGGCAACGAACATCACCTCAGACAGATCGAAATCGACCTCCAGATAATGGTCGTTGAAGGTATGGTTCTGTTCCGGATCCAGCACCTCCAGCAGAGCCGAGGCGGGATCGCCCCGGAAGTCCATCGCCATCTTGTCGATTTCATCCAGCAGGAACAGGGGATTACGTGTCTTGACCTTGCTCAGATTGTTGATGATCTTGCCAGGCAGCGCACCGATATAGGTACGACGATGACCGCGTATCTCAGCCTCATCCCTGACTCCACCCAGGGCCATGCGGGTGAATTTACGGTTGGTCGCCCGGGCAATGGACTGACCCAGTGAGGTCTTACCCACACCTGGAGGTCCAACCAGACAGAGGATCGGCCCCTTCAGCTTGCGTACACGCTGCTGTACGGCCAAGTACTCGAGAATACGCTCCTTGACCTTGTCCAGGCCATAGTGATCCTCATCAAGCACGGTATTGGCGGCACCGATGTCATTGCGGATCTTGCTGCGTTTCTTCCAGGGCAGGCCGACCAGGGTGTCGATGTAGTTGCGCACCACAGTCGCTTCGGCTGACATCGGCGACATCAACTTGAGTTTGTTCAGTTCGTTATTGGCCTTCTCCTTGGCCTCTGAGGTCATCCCGGCAGTTTCGATCTTTTTGGTCAGATCCTCGATCTCATTGGGGGCATCATCCATTTCACCCAGCTCTTTCTGAATGGCCTTCATCTGCTCATTCAGGTAGTACTCACGCTGATTCTTCTCCATCTGGCGCTTGACCCGCCCACGGATCCGTTTCTCCATCTGCAGGATGTCGTTCTCACCCTCCATCAGCCCCATCAGATGCTCCAGACGCTCTCTGACATTGGGCATCTCCAGCACATGCTGCTTCTCTTCAAGCTTGAGGGACATGTGGGCGGCGATGGTATCGGCCAGGCGACTGGGGTCATCGATACTGGAGAGCGAGGTCAATACTTCAGGTGGTACTTTTTTGTTCAGCTTGACGTACTGATCGAATAGATTGGTGGCCGAGCGCATCAGCACCTCGGTCTCCCTGCCGGCCAGATCGATACTGTCAGTGAGGGTCTCAAGGCGGGCGGTGAAGAACTCATCATTGTCGACAAATTCGATGATTCTGGCCCGTTCTCCCCCTTCCACAAGCACTTTGACCGTACCATCGGGAAGTTTCAGCAGCTGCAGGATGTTGGCCAGGGTACCGATGGCGTACATGTCGTCGATATCCGGATCGTCTACATCCGCGCTTTTCTGTGCCGCCAGCAGAATCTGTTTGTTACTCTGCATGGCGGAATCGAGCGCCTGGATCGACTTGTCCCGACCTACGAACAAGGGAATAACCATGTGAGGATAGACAACCACATCACGTAACGGCAATACCGGCACGATGTTGGCCGTATCTCTTGTCATACCGGTGTCTCTATATTCTTGACCCATTCACTTGTCCTCATTAGGCAGCGGCCTGCCTGAAAATACTTCAACTGCAGGTACTACAGTGTCAATACAGGGATTTGCATCTGGCAGGTTCTCAGTCGATCGAGCCTGCAGGATTTTTCTGACGGTTGATTAATGTATATATGGCCAATAGCCGGATGTTTCAAGTCTATTGTTGGAATCAATCAACGGAAAAAACCAAACAGGAATCGTGCCATATCGACCGGAATTTGCCTGGCCACGACGTCGCATGCCCAGGCAAGTCTCTATCTCCGGTAAAATGCTTAGACAGATCAATCAGATGCAGCAATCTGCTTATCGTTGTTTTCGTAGATCATCAATGGATCAGATTCACCGGCAATGACGCCTTCATCCACAACCACTTTGGTGACTTCGTCCATTGAGGGCAAATCATACATTGTGTCGAGTAACACTTGCTCCAAAATGGTACGCAGACCGCGTGCCCCGGTCTTCCGCGCCATGGCTTTGCGGGCAATTGCACGCAGTGCGTCATCCCTGAGCTCGAGCTCGCAGCCCTCCATTTCGAACAGACGGGCATACTGTTTGCTGAGCGCATTCTTCGGTTCGGTGAGAATTTTCACCAGCGAGTCCTCATCCAGCTCCTGAAGTGTGGCCACGACCGGCAAACGACCGACAAATTCGGGTATCAGACCATATTTGATCAGGTCCTCAGGCTCCACATCGACAATGATGTCGCCCACTGAGCGGGAGTCGTCCTTACTCTTCACCTCGGCTGAGAAGCCAATTCCACCCTTTTCGGAGCGGTCTTTGATGACCTTTTCAAGCCCAGCGAATGCACCACCCACAATAAACAGGATGTTTGAGGTATTGACCTGCAGGAACTCCTGCTGAGGATGTTTTCTGCCGCCCTGGGGCGGTACCGAGGCGACGGTACCCTCGATCAGCTTCAGCAGCGCCTGCTGCACCCCTTCACCCGATACATCACGGGTGATGGAGGGATTGTCCGATTTACGGGAAATCTTATCGATTTCATCGATATAGACGATGCCGGTCTGTGCCTTTTCAACATCATAGTCGCACTTCTGCAGCAACTTCTGGATGATGTTTTCCACATCCTCACCCACATAACCCGCTTCTGTCAGGGTGGTGGCGTCGGCAATGGTGAAGGGCACATTCAACATTCTGGCCAGGGTTTCCGCCAGCAGGGTTTTACCCGAACCGGTGGGGCCGATCAGCAGAATATTCGATTTCGCCAGTTCGACTTCGTTGTCCTTGCCGATGACATCGAGTCGCTTGTAGTGGTTGTAGACCGCTACAGAGAGCACCTTTTTCGCTCTCTGCTGACCGATAACATATTGATCCAGCGTCTTTTTTATTTCATGAGGCTTAGGCAGTTTGTTGATGCTGTCTTCGCCCGGCTCCTGCATCTCCTCACGGATGATGTCGTTGCAGAGTTCGACGCACTCATCGCAGATAAAAACGGAAGGGCCAGCAATCAGTTTCCGCACCTCATGCTGGCTTTTGCCGCAAAAGGAGCAATACAACAGCTTGCCGTCGTCACCTTTACCGCTTTTGTCACTGCTCATATTTCACTCCTTCAAGCCAAAATCTATCTGCTTTTAATTTCAATCATATCTAACTGCACCTAGATGGCAAGGTTAGTGATTAAAAAACACTGACTTGATAACGCGCCATCCATTGCCCGTAAAGGCCACATCACAAAACCGATGTCAGCTGCTCTCACTGCCACCACGATCGGACAGCACCGAGTCGATCAGACCATAGGCTACCGCTTCCTCGCCACCCATGAAGTTGTCCCGCTCGGTATCTTCCGCAATTTTTTCCAGGCTCTGGCCGGTATGATTGGCCAGAATGGTATTCAGCCGCTCTCTCAGCAGCAGAATCTCTTTCGCATGGATCTCAATATCCGTTGCCTGTCCCTGGAAACCACCCAGCGGCTGATGAATCATCATCCGCGAATTCGGCAGGCAGTAGCGTTTGCCCTTGGCTCCGCCGGAGAGCAACAGGGCTCCCATACTCGCCGCCTGGCCGATACACATGGTGCTGACATCCGGTTTGACGAACTGCATGGTATCGTAAATCGACAGCCCCGCTGTGACTGAACCACCGGGCGAGTTGATATAGAGATGGATATCCTTGTCCGGGTTCTCCGACTCGAGAAACAGCAACTGAGCCACAACCAGGTTGGCCATATGGTCTTCAACCGGCCCGACCAGAAAGATCACTCTCTCCTTCAACAACCGGGAGTAGATGTCAAAGGAGCGCTCACCCCGGGCGGTCTGCTCGATAACGATCGGCACTAGGCCCAGGCCTTTTGCGTCTGGCATTCCTGACACTGTATCAATCATGGTCTACGTTTCCCCTCTCCTTTCAACCCTGCTCCGTCAGTTCGGCAAAGGTTGTCTGCTCTTCAGTGACTGTCACCTGTTCCAGCACCCAGTCTACCACCTGATCTTCCATTACGACATTCTGCACAGCGGACAGCTGTTTTTCGTCGTTGTAGTAGTAGTTGACCACCTCTTCAGGCTTCTCGTAACTGGCGGCAAACTCTTCAATTCTCTTCTTCACACGATCGTTATCGACCTGAATGTCGTTTTGCTTAATGATTTCACCAATAAGCAGACCCAGAGTAACCCGTTTTTTAGCCTGGTCTTCAAACATCTCCCGGGGCAGCTCAAAGGATCCTCCACCCTGGGCCAACTGCTGACGGGTCTGATTCTTCAGCGCCTCGATCTCCTGATCGACCATCGCAGTGGGAATATCGATCGGATTCTGCTCAGTCAGCAGATCCATTGCCTGGTTCTTTATACGAGCCTCAATCCGCTGTGCAAGTTCACGTGACATGTTCTCGCGCACATCGCTCATCAGCTTGTCGACACCCTCTTCGGCACCGAACTCCTTGGCAAATTCGTCATCGACCTCAGGCAGCACCTCTTCGGAGATGTCGTTGATCTCTACTTCGAACGTTACCGGTTTATCGGCCAACTCTTCCACCCGGTAGTTTTCGGGGAATTTCAGGTCGATGGAGGATTTATCACCTTTCGGCTTACCGATCAGGGCAGCTTCGAAACCTTCGATCATACGGCCGGAGCCCAGTACCAGATCCACATTCTCGGCGCTGCCACCCTCAAAGACCTCCCCGTCGACGGTACCCTTGAAGCTGATTTTCACCTGATCCCCTTCAGCTGCATCACGCTCAACGCTGCTCCAGGTTGCACGCTGTTTGCGTAGCTTCATCAGCATCTCGTCAATATCCTGATCGCCAATCTCTGCCAGCGGACGCTTAATCTCCCCTGTGAGAGGATTCAGGGTGATCTCGGGCATCACCTCAACGGTTGCCACATAGCGGAACAGTCCATCCTCTTCGTTGGACTCGCCCGGTTCGATTTTAGGCATGCCGGCGGGCTGCAGTTTCTCCTGCTGAATCGCCTCCTGGTAACTGGATTCGATCATCTGGCCATAGACTTCCTGCAGCACCTGTCCACCGTAGTTACGACGCAGCAGTTTCATCGGCACCTTACCGGGACGAAAACCATCCAGTTTGGCGGTTCGGCCAATCTGCTGTAGGCGCTTCGTCACTTCCGCATCGATCTGCTCTGCAGGCAACTCGACGGTAAGACGTCGCTCAAGCCCTTCTCCCGATTCCACCGAAACTTGCATGTATCTTCTCCTGACAGCCTTATCTGTCACTTAATATCTGAATTAAGGAAAAACTGGAAATTTCCTGTCGATCGCCATTGGCAACCGCAGTTAAAATGGTGCGAAAGGAGAGACTCGAACTCTCACGGGTTACCCCACAGGAACCTAAATCCAGCGCGTCTACCAATTCCGCCACTTTCGCTGCTTTCGTTATGATTCCCAGCCGATTCAAGGGGATTGCCAAGCAATCCAGCCCAAATACTACAACTGAGAATCGGCCATTATAACGACCAATGGAGCAACTCTCCAAATCTAATCTTGATTAAAACGGTGGTT
>JAHRHW010000161.1 GCA_019100305.1 Candidatus Thiodiazotropha taylori
GAGAAAATTAATATGATATCAGGTTTTCTGATAACCACCCAGGAAGTCATATTGGGGAAAGCCGGCACGCAGTAATGGAATACCCAGGCGCTCTGCACTCTCAGTGCCATGAGAATTGGTAATCAGGATTTCTGCGCCACCCGCTTTGGCCATCTTCTCCAGATCTTCCAGATCACCGATCTTCACCTTCTCGGAAGCGACCTGTTGCAGAGCTGGGGAATTGATCGGTGCAACAGCAGTCACGGTTTCTGCACCTACACCGGCTAGCATTTGACTCAATGCAACCAGGTGATCAGGATCCGCTGCCAGAGCAAAGCGAGCCATACCGAGCATGAAATGGCTATCGAGCATAGCGTCTTGCAACTGGGCCCGCTGACGCTCCAGTTTTGCAGGAACCGGCTCTTCAGAGATTCGATGTAAACTGTCAATAAAACTATCCATCGCCTGTAGGCCCATCAGGTGGTCAAATCGATAGTCAGGCACACCGGTCAGTTGCTGCAGAGTGTCGGCTGCTTTTTCCAAGGACTTGCCGATAACCAGGGTGGCTTTGGCATCTCCCAGGGTCGACATCTCAGAAACCTCTGTACCTCCGATGGTTAGAGGGGAAAACTCATCCTCACCCAAGTGACCATCCAGGGAATCTGATAGATCGGGAATCAACACAGGTCGTAAGCCAAATGATTCGATGATCTCTTTCAACTCTTCCAGGTCTCCCGGTGTCAAGGAAGAGTTCACCAGAACATTGACTTGCCGATGACGCCGACCCGGTGTGGTATTGGCTTCTTTTGCTGCAGGTACGGTGGTTTTGATAATCGCTTCCACTGCCTTGGCGAAACCACTCTCCAGGCAACCGGCATAGTCTGGCGTGGAAACCGGCACGACCGGGATAGTATTGAACTGGGGGTACTTGTCTCGAAACATCGTCAGCGCCATTCGGACATCACTACCCTGGGTCTCGGACAATCCGGTGGTGGGTACCCCGAGCAACATTGGCTGATTCTTTTCCGCGATTGTCTTTAGTCCTTCGACCACACTCTCTTCTGAACCCATCACCGTTGTCACTTGGTCCATGGCAGTGGTTTGCAGTGGAATGGGTTCACGGAAATGTCTTACAAAAAACACCTTGCCAAATGCCGTACAACCTTGAGAGCCATGCAGCATGGGTATGGCGCGTCGAAAACCGAGGAAAGCCAAAGCGGCACCGATAGTCTGACTGGCTTTCAGGGGACTTACAGAGAGCGCTTTATTACGTTTGATGATCTCAGTCATGCCACTACCTCCTGGTCTGATGTGGATTCAGCTGTGGAGGCTCCTACCGCCCAAGGTGCTGGAGTACGGACCTGAGGCCAGACGGGACTCTCGATGGTCAGTACCAATTGTCGTGCCAGTTCCACCATGCCTTGATAACCGGCATAACCGAACTCACGTTCCTGGTTGATATCAAGAAATGGGATGCGTGCCTTGAGTGCGGTATACATATTTCGACCTCCCGCAATCAATACATCCACATTTTTTTCATGAACAATATTGATCAAGGCCCTTGGATTTCCCTCTTCCAGCATGACGGCATCCTGCCCCATCAACTCTTTGATTCTGGCTTTATCCTCTTCTGTGGATTTTTTGGTACCTGTTGCAACCACTTCCATACCAAGGTCCTGCAGTGCAGCGATTACCGACCAGGATTTTACGCCACCGGTATAGAGCAAGACTTTGCGATCACGTAGTTTTTCACGCCATGGTTCAAGCAATTTGTCTATTCTGGCTTCTTCCCTTAAGACCAACGATTCAGTCCTTAGGGTAAGATCCTCATCATCGATCACCCTTGCAAAATCCCTCAATGCCTGGGAAACATCCCTTACGCCGTAAAAGCTGCCCTCGAACCATGGAGTACTAAAAGCCTCCTGCAACTTTCTCGCTACATTGATCATGGCCTTCGAACAGACCATCATATTCACGCTGGAACGGTGCATGGTCTGTACTTCACGGAATCGTGCATCCCCGGACAGTGTGCAGAGTACTCTCAATCCCAACTCGTCCAGCAGGGGTAAGACATGCCAGAGCTCTCCGGCGATGTTGTATTCACCAATCAAGGATATGTCGTGCACCTTGATATCCCGCTGAGCCACCTCATCTGGCAATGGGTCTGGCTCTCGGGTACCGCAGACATGCTTGACCATGGATTCACCGGCGATCCGGTTACCCAGATTCTTTGTTCCATAAAAACCTGCGGCATCTATCGGAACGACGGGAGTACCCCAACGCTTTTCAGCCGCCTTGCAAACGGCTTCCACGTCATCACCAACCAATGCAGGTACACAGGTGTTATAGACAAAAACAGCAGTCGGCCTATAACTGTCGATCGCCTGCTTGATGGCATGAAACAGGCGTTTTTCACCTCGCCCCATGATCACATCCTGTTCGGTGAGATCGGTGGTCATACCGATACGGAACAGACGCGAGCCACTGGATCTGGTGCCTCTGTTATCCCAGGAACTGCCGGCGCAGGCTATAGAACCATGTACGATATGAGCCACATCTGCTATAGGAAGCAGTGCGATCTGTGCCCCATCAAAGGCACACCCACCCGCAGTTGCACCTGGTTTCGGTTTGGCGCAACCGGACTTTGATTTCTTATTGTGCGCACAGGCCGGTTCATCGAGCAGAGCGGCAATATCTTTCTGTTTCATTGTGTTGGCCAGGGCTCCATTAGGATAGATACATCCTCTTATGCAAGTGATATGCCACCGCCTATCTTGTTGTTTTTTCGACAATATTAAATCGGATGAAATTGTAGCAAAGCTGACAAATTGTAATTTTTGTCGGTTAAGGCATTTTGGATAAACTTAGGGTACGGCCATGATCTCTGCTGGATCTCCGGCCTCTATTTGAAGTGAATGTACTGCTATGGAGTTAACTGGAAACTAATAGTGCACAGGCACCTGGATGTAAGTGATAGCAAGTTCTTACTGTACGTGCTTCTCCGCCTTCTGCTTTTAGCTCATGACCATCGATTTGTACCGTCCACTTGCCTTTTGGTAGTTGAAAATCTGCTGCGGTATGACTTCCATTCAATAAAACTATGATTGGATGATGATCTGGATGCCAAAATAAATACCTGAAAGGTGATCTCAAAATATATCCAATAGCATTAACATTGTCATGGTGGGGATATCCAGTAGGATAGATCCAGTCAATGTTCCAATCATTGCTCTTATGATTATTAACTTTGAGGTGATGCGTATAGTGAAAATGACTTAGTTTTCTCCTAATTTCGATAAGCCTTATTACGACCTCGATGAGGTCTCTGTTTTGATCTGCCAGTTGCCAATCAAGCTGATTTAAATCTGGACGATCGTAACTGTTGTCATGTCCTTTTTTGGAGTAGAGCATTTCACTCCCCTCTCCAAGCATTGGAATCCCTTGTGAAGTCAACACTAAAAATATGCCTAAGAATACTCTGCGTTTATCATTTCCCACCAGGTCAGCTAATGTATAACCATCATGACATGACAGATAGTTGATACTTTGCTGAGGTCTTAGTGTCCAACCGCCATCCTTAATATTACTTCCAGCTATGCTACGCATTAATAGATCTCTGTTATGGAAATCTCCCTCCCCTTTGATAAAGGTCCTGCCGGACTCTCTGAAATCATCATTCCAGATCGACCAGCGTGTCTTGGCGAGCAGAGTGTTCATCTCCTGTTTTCCCCACCTGCTACCAGATAGTGCCCAAGGTTCGGCAATTAGGTAGATCCTGTTGGGTAGTTTTCTGTCAATTTCAATTATTGTCTCGAGATCATGCAATGCGCCTAAATCAAAGCGGAATCCATCAAATCGATAGCGTTGAACAAGGTAACTCAATGACTCAATAATTGAATCTCTGATATGAGGGTTATCTGTATTGACGGTTTCGCCACATCCGGAGCCATGGCAATATTCGCCATTCTCCAGCTTACGATAGACAACCTCTTTTCCCCATGCTTTGACCCATAACTCGGCACCATGATTGAAAACCACATCCAGAATAACCGGTATTTTCCGTCCATGTAATTTATCAACCAGCTGCATGACTTCCAGATTTACGTTCTCTTTGTTGACAGCGAAATCCGTCCTCATAGAGTGATAGCTTATTGAGTAGTATCCCCAATCTTGACCTAACTCCTTGTTATTGACGTGTAAGGGTAAGAACTCTACTGCAACATTCAGTTTTTGTAGGTAATCGAGAACAAATTCTGAACAGGCGCCAAGATAGGTTCCCCTGTGATCTTCATTTGTAATCCTGGCACTTGTGTGACGAGTTAATGCCGGCAGGTGTGTCTCATAAATAACTATTTTGTAAAACGGCGGTGTTTGAAAGTAATTATACCTGAAGTGATATTTCAACTCGGTAAAGTAAGCTTTGTAGCCATTACTTAATAGTGTCATACGCTTGGCTGTTGGATCGATTAGCAGCTTGGCCTGGCCATTTTCCTGAACCCTAAAATGGTATGTGAGTTTATTTATGTCTGAGTGTGATAGAGATGTCTTTATCGACCAATAGCCGTTCTCTTCACGCTTCATTGGCAAACGCAGATCGAGATCGTCAAATACAAGAAACACACTTTCTGAATTTGGGCTATATAGTTTTATTGTTTTTTTAGGTGAAAGAAACCAACTCATCGCATTCTCAATCCTGGATGGCTGTGTGATCATTTTGGAGTTATAAAGCAATATATTAATATTTGACCGATAAGACTACATTTTGTTTTATGCAGATACTCTCTTGTTGTTTCAATATATTACAGTATGGCTTCAGTTATATTGGATAACTGTTTTGGTAGCAATAAATGATTTATATATGATGTTACAGGAGTAATCACTTTTCTGAGCTATTTCTTAATCTAACTCTAAAGGAACGTGAAACGATCAAGCTTATTCTACTTAATAATTCCACTAATTTTCTCAGTCTTTCTAGCATAGTTACATCAAGCCGATAGATTAGCAGTCATCTTGTTGAATTAGAAACAGTTATCGCAAAAACATTTGAAATATATAATGGCAGTAAAACTCTTGTAACATAGACATAGCAAAATGGAATTATGGGTCCAAATTATGTACCCGAAATAATCAAGAATATATTTGGACTACCCACTTTTATTAAGCCTATGTCTGATGTATATCATGCAACAATCCTAAATCTTCATCAGCCGGCAGGTAATTTATTGGAGCTTTGGCATGAGAAGAGCTGGGAGGCTCACGAGATACTGTATGCCTTAGACCGGATACCACGATCCCTGTGGGAACATGAAGATGTTGCCAGAATTCACCTATCACTCTCAGGAACTCTGCTGGAGACACTATCCGATCCCGAATTTCAACAGTCTGCCTATGGTGTTGTTGATTGTGGATCACTACTCTGGTATTTCCAAAATCTTTCGATTTTCAAGATTTTAGGTACAGCTTACTATCATCCAGTGTTGCCCTTGATACCAGAAACTGATCGCCACCATCACTTAGAACGCTGGCAGGGTATTGCAAGGCATCTATTTAACCGCAATCAATTCCAGGGATTTTGGCCGCCTGAGATGGCATTCAGTATGGAACTCATACCGCTTGTTAAACGTATGGGATACCGATATGTGGTTGTGGATAGTGAGCATGTGGAAGCTGTAACACCAATGTCATGGCAGACACTGCGTTACCAGCCACATGTGGCTCGCTACGAAGGTGAAGAGATCGTCGTTGTCGTTCGGGACAGAGAGTTGTCAAATGCTCAGGAATCCGGCATGGATCGAGACTGGTTTGAATCTGAAGTCAGAGAAAGAACAAAATGGTGTGAATCAGCACCTTTAGTCATAACCGCAACAGATGGTGACAACGGAGGTTGGTTCAGAAATCCTGATGAACAAGCAAACTTCTGGGGTTTCTATAAAGAACTGTTGAGGCAGGCGAAATCTGGTCTGACGAGAATCAAACCTTGCTTTATTGATGACTATCTTGATCGTTTCGGTACTTTCGGTGAAGTGCACATCAAGACTGGCGCATGGAATACAGGCTGGCACCATGGCCGTAATTTTACTCAGTGGACAGGTTCACAAGCACAAAATGATGTGTTAAACAGAATTTGTCTTACCAGTAAAGAACTTGAGACGACAGAACGACAGCTACAAAATAGACAGGATTCTGAATTTTCAGCCCATCTTGAAGAGGCAAGATGGCATTTATTGCGAGCAGAAACCAGTTGTAATATCTACTGGGGTGAAAGTTGGGTTCCCCGCGCTCATGCGGACCTAGAGGCTTGCTGGTCTGAGCTAAACCACATGAAGTGTCGCTTGTAGACTTCTCTACCTAACTAAATACTGATAATTATCGAGATTTTGAGTAACGACTATGTATATCGCTATGGTTTCATCTGAATGTGCTCCAGTTGCCAAGGTAGGTGGCCTGGGTGATGTGGTTTACGGCCTTAGCAGGGAACTTGAAATCCGTGGTAATACGGTTGAGATCATATTGCCAAAGTATGATTGCATGCGATACGACCATATCTATGGCCTACAGATAACCTATGAAAACCTATGGGTTACCTGGTTCAACTATCAAATTCGCTGTACTGTCTGGTTCGGTTTTGTACATGGGCGCAAGTGCTACTTCATCGAACCACATTCAGATGATCATTTTTTTGAGCGAGGATCCTACTATGGTTTTCCTGATGAACACATAAGATTTGCCTTCTTTTCCAAAGCCGCTTTGGAATTCATGCTGCAATCTGGAAAAAGACCCGACATCATACACACTCATGATTGGCAGACCGCACTAGTACCCATTTTGCTTTATGAAATATACAAGTTTACAGGCATGGAGAATTGCCGTGCATGTCATACCGTACATAATTTCAAACATCAGGGTATAGCCGGTGAAAATGTATTGTGGTTTACAGGGCTCGGTCGTCCTGATTACTACTACGATCAGAATCGTATGGGTGATGACTTCAATCCAAGCGCAATAAACTTCACAAAAGGCGCTCTGCTCTATGCGAACTTTACGACAACAGTTTCACCCGGTCATGCATGGGAAGTCAGACACACCGATTGGGGTTATGGTCTGGGTCATGCCTTACATTCTCATCAAAATAGATTCGGCGGCGTATTGAATGGCTTGGATTACGAAATGTGGAATCCACAAACAGACCCACATATTGCGCAGCACTATTCTGTTGATTTAATTGATAGAAAATATGAAAACAAGAAAGCATTGCGGGAGAAACTCTGGCTATCGCATGATTATAAGCCACTAATCGCTTATGTAGGCAGACTCGATACCCAAAAAGGTGTTCCGCTAATTCGTCATGCCCTCTATTATGCATTGGCACATGGTGCACAGTTCGTATTACTCGGTTCGAGCCCGGAATCCGGTACAAATGCTGAATTTTGGCAAATAAAACATGAACTTGACCAAAGTCCGGATTGTCACCTGGAAATTGGTTACAATGAGGAACTGGCGCATATGATCTATGCCGGCTCAGATATGCTTGTCGTGCCCAGCATGTTCGAGCCCTGTGGCCTGACACAGATGATAGCCCTTAGATACGGGACAGTTCCAATTGTCAGGTCTGTAGGCGGACTCGCTGATACTGTATTTGATATCGATTTTTCTGACAAACCAAACAATGAGCGCAACGGCTATGTTTTTTATCAGTGCGATCATTATGCAATTGATTCTGCGATGCAGCGAGCAATTGGGCTTTGGTACGACTATCCTGACCGTTTCAGAGAACTTATGCTGAATGGAATGAAGTTCGACTATTCATGGAACATACCCGGTCAAAATTACTTGAATATCTACAACCATATTAAACACTCATAACAACATACGTCAGGAGACAATCGATGTCCTCAATGCCTGAATATATCAATAATGTACCCAATATTTCCGGCGCTGAGAATATCATTAAAGAAGCTTTGGATAGTGCCGAAAATAAAGCTGTTTTTTTAGAAAATAGTAAAATAGATTTTTCCAATATCCGAAGTTGCTTTGCGGTTGCTCTCCATATGCATCAACCTTTGATACCCGCAGGCGGTGATGACTTGAGGACTGCTGCGCTGATCAGCAATCTCCAATATATGATGGAACACCCCGATGTTGGAGACAATCATAATGCAAGCGTATTCCACTGGTGCTATAAGCGAATGGGAGAAATCATTCCTCAACTGGTTGATTCTGGACACAATCCGAGGGTGATGCTTGAATACTCAGGGACCCTGTTTCACGGATTGCGTAAAATGGGATTGGATGATGTGTTGGACAGTCTCAAAGTAATCACCTGCGATCCACGGTATGCCCATTGCGTAGAATGGTTGGGTGCACCATGGGGACATGCGGTCGCGCCTTCAACACCTGTTCAGGATTATCGGTTACATGTTCGCGCCTGGCAGAATCACTTTGCAGCTCTATTCGGCATTGATGCCCTTACCAGAGTTAGAGGATTCTCCCCTTCTGAAATGGCACTGCCCAATCATCCGGATATCGCTTATGAGTTTATCAAAACGCTAACAGATTGCGGCTATCAATGGATTCTTGTACAGGAACACACTGTTGAGCAGCCAGATGACGGCTGGACTCCACAACAGCCACACCTGCCCCACCGGTTGGTATGTAAAAACTCATCCGGTGAAACTGCTTCAATAGTAGCTATAGTAAAGACACAGGGCTCAGATACAAAGCTTGTCGCTCAGATGCAACCGGCCTATGAGGCACGGAGCCTGGAGCGCCAAATTATTGCTGGCAAATCAATACCGCCTATGGTAACCCAAATCGCTGATGGGGAAAATGGTGGTGTAATGATGAACGAGTTTCCACCAAAATACCGTGAAGTCTCCATTGAGAGCTCCTGGTCCGAAACTCCCGCAATAAATGTTACCGAGTATCTGGAACATTTAGCTCAGCTTGGTTTCAGTGAAAATGACTTTCCAGTCATTCAACCTCTCTACCAAAAACGCATATGGGAACGTATGCAGCCTGGTGATGGCCCGGAAAAACTGTCAGAAGTAATTGACCATCTTGCACAGGAAGACCAGCAATTTCACATGGAAGGTGGCAGTTGGACCAACGATCTTTCCTGGGTCAAGGGGTATGAAGACGTACTAAAGCCTATGGAAGAAGCCAGCGCACACTTTTACAGAAAAGTAGTTGAGAAGAATATACCAAGCGATGATGAACGTTATCGGA
>JAHRHW010000162.1 GCA_019100305.1 Candidatus Thiodiazotropha taylori
AATGCGATGGTTGGTGCCTCGCCCCGCTGCTGGCTGAAACCATCGATGAATTCCCGCAGAAAATAGCCTGTCTTGAAGACTACCAGCTCCTGGCTGAAAAACTCATCCATAGTGATCGAGGTCTTGTTGGCAAAAGGGTGCTCTTTGGGGACACAGGCAACCATCTCTTCACGGGTCAGAAAGCGAGTCTCGAGATCGGTGGGTGGGGCATCCGCCACCACCACACCCAGGTCGAGCTCTCCGCTGCGGATCATCTCCTGCAGACGTCGGGTGCCCTGTTCGAACACGGAGAGCCGCAACTCCGGATAACGGTGTTTGAAACCCATCAGAAAGGGTGGGAAGTAGTATGAACCCAGCATGCTCGGAATACCGATTCGCACCTCGCCTTTGGTCAGTCCTTTGAGTTCGTTCATCTCCAGATTGGCGATGCTGGCCTGTTCCAGCAGCCGCTTCGCATGTTGCAGCAATACTTCACCTTCGGTGGTGGCGGTGATCTGGCGCTCACTGCGCTGCAGCAGAGTCAGCTCCAATTCACTCTCCAGTTTGCGGATCGCAATGCTGATGGCGGGCTGGGCAATATGCAGATGGCGGGCTGCGGCGCTGAAACCACCTTGCTCGACCACTGCCTTGAAATAACTCAGCTGTTTCAGATTCATATTCAAAAAATATCAAAAATATATGAATAATATATTTTCATTATAGATGTTGATTGGCTAATCTCAATACAGAGACAACCACACAATCAACAAGATGATTCAGACCCACAGCAAAGAGTTCTGGCGCGCCACACTGGCCCTCTGTATCGGCTCGGTGATGGTGTTCAGCAATCTCTATATCACGCAACCGCTGCTTCCCCAGTTGGTTGAGGTGTTTGATATCGACTCCTTACAGGCCACCCTGAGCCTCTCAGTTGCCACACTCTCCCTGGGTGGAGCGCTGCTGCTTCTCGGTCCCCTGTCGGATGCATTCGGCCGCAGGGTGATTATTCATATCAGTCTGCTGCTTTTGTGCCTGACGACTTTTGCCACAGCCTTTGTCAGTGATTACCACACGCTGCTGATACTGCGTGGTCTGCAGGGTGTTTTTATTGCCGGACTGCCCGCAGCCGCCATGGCCTATATGGGGGAGGAGTTTGAGCCCCAGGGGCTGTTGCTGGCGGTGGGGCTCTATATCGGTGCCAACTCATTCGGAGGCGTCTCCGGACGTCTGATCAGCGGTCTGGTTGCCGCTGAGTGGGGCTGGTCCAGCAGCTTTCTGGTATTGGCGGGGTTTGATCTGCTGTGTGTGGTATTGGTGATCTGGCTACTGCCGGCCTCCAGCCGATTTCAGCCCAAGCCGTTTCGGCCATCCCCGGTAATTAACGGCCTGGCCACGCATCTGCGCAATCCGTTGATTCTGGCTGCCTGTTTTGTCGGTGGCCTCAACTTTATGATTTTCGTGAATCAGTACAGCTACATCACCTTTGTGCTGGCAGCGGAACCCTTTGGACTCTCTTCCTCCTGGCTGGGTATGCTGTTTCTGACCTACCTCTCCGGCACTCTGGCAGCTGCGCTCTCGGGGCGTCTGGTGAGAAACCGCTCCCAACCCATCGCCATGGGGGTGGGAATTGTGCTGTTCATGTGTGGTACCCTGATGACCCTCAACCAGCAGCTGTTCTGGATCATTACCGGTCTGTTCATCAATGCACTCGGCTTTTTCTTCAGCCACTCCCTGGCTGCAGGCTGGGTGGCCGGCCATGCCAAGCGGCACCGGGGTAGCGCCACCTCTCTCTACCTGATGTTCTATTATGCCGGGGCCACCCTGGGGAGCTTCTATCTTGAACCCTTCTGGCGTTGGTTGGGGTGGTCCGGTGTGGTTACCGCATCCCTCTTGATTCTGGGCTTTACCCTGGGATTGTCCCTATGGTTGGCCAGGTTCGAGAAGACACGCGCTTCCGTTTGGGTATCTGAGACACAGCGTGCGGATTCGGTTGCCTCATAGGTCGGTTTTGCGCTAACCTTAGGTACTCAAAATGTTCTATTATGAGTGGCGGGAAGTCGATGATTATTGATTCTATTGGGAAACCAACATCTTAGGTTGAACATAGCAAAATAATTTTAAGTATCGGTTTTTGAGGCTCATGACTTGAGCCTGCGGCCGTGTGATAATCCCGCCATAAATTTCGACGATCAAAGTTTACAGATGAGGGTCCACCGAATGGATGATAACCGTGCAAAGGCTTTAAGCGCCGCTCTGGGTCAGATTGAGAAGCAGTTCGGCAAAGGTTCTGTGATGCGTATGGGCGACACCAGCGCTGTGAGAAACATTGAAGCCATCTCCACCGGCTCACTCACCCTGGATATCGCCTTGGGCATCGGTGGACTGCCGAAGGGCCGGGTGGTCGAGATCTACGGTCCTGAATCCTCCGGCAAGACAACCCTCACTCTGCAGGTAGTGGCCGAGGCGCAAAAGATGGGTGGCACCGCAGCATTTATCGATGCTGAACATGCACTCGATCCGCAGTATGCCGAGAAGTTGGGCGTCAATGTGGATGAGTTGCTTGTGTCGCAGCCCGATACCGGCGAGCAGGCCCTGGAGATCACCGACATGCTGGTGCGCTCCGGTGCGGTGGACGTGGTGGTTATCGACTCGGTGGCAGCACTCACACCCAAAGCGGAGATCGAAGGTGACATGGGTGACTCCCATGTGGGGCTGCAGGCCCGCCTGATGTCCCAGGCACTGCGTAAACTGACCGCCAATATCAAGCGAACCAACTGCCTGGTGATCTTCATCAACCAGATCCGTATGAAGATCGGCGTGATGTTCGGCAATCCGGAGACCACCACCGGTGGTAACGCCCTCAAGTTCTACTCATCCGTTCGTCTCGACATCCGTCGCATCGGCGCCATCAAAAAGGGTGACGAGGTAGTGGGTAACGACACCCGGGTCAAGGTGGTTAAAAACAAGGTGGCACCGCCATTCAAACAGGTACAGTTTGAGATTCTCTATGGCGAGGGTATCTCCCATCAGGGTGAGATCATCGAGTTGGGTGTGCAACAGGGGATCGTCGATAAATCCGGCGCTTGGTACAGCTATAACGGTGATCGTATCGGTCAGGGCAAGGAGAACGTGCGCAACTTTCTCAAAGAGAATCCCGATATCGCCGACGAGATCGAAACCCGGATCCGGGCTGAACTGCTGCCTTCTCCTGAGGCGGAAGAGGCATTGGAAGAGGCAGAAAGCTGAATCTGCCCGATTATTCGGAAATCGAAGCCGCTGCGGTCAGGCTACTGGCCGCACGGGAACACTCCCAGCAAGAGCTGCGGCGTAAGCTGCTGAGTCGGCACTATGATGAGGTACTGATCGAGCAGGTTCTCGATGATCTGACAAGTGCATCACTGCTCAGTGATGGACGCTTCGCTGGATCTTTCACCGAGAGCCGGGTGAGAAAAGGTCAGGGGCCGCTGCGCATCCGCACAGAGCTGCGTGAGCGGGGTATCAGTCAGATATTGATCGACGAAGCATTGGCGCCCTATGAGGATCAGTGGCCAGAGCGGCTGAGTGAGGTCCATGATGCCAAGTATGGCGCCATCAGGGCAGAGTCGAACAAAGAGCTGGCGAAACGGGCCCGCTTCCTGGAATCCCGTGGTTTTCCCAGTGAATTGATTCGTCGTCTGTTGCTGGATTAGATCGTTAATCTCTTAATCTTAGGTTTCTGCAATTTTTTATCCTATTGAATTCTATCACTAGGGTGTTAGCGGAATCATTGGCGCCCATTTTTCTCCGACCGACTGCGGTTTGAGGCAGCATGCGCATTCCACAGCAGAGACTGAAGGTCGGAAGAAGCACAATTCGCTCGAGTCTCAAACCCGGATGGGAGAGTGGCTCTCCTCTCCCCTTGTGGGAGAGGGGGAGTATTTGTCAGTACAATCATCAGTATAAAAAAACCCGCAAAGAGGGATTGATGGGGGAGTGCAGTCAACACTTCTGCAACCCCAAAGCCTGTCATCTCCCTCTCCCCAACCCCTCTCCCATCAAGGGAGAGGGGCTTACGATCCTGATTCCAGGGGAGAGAGTAAATTGTGGCATTCGGTGTGATCAGTTACAGGAGAAATTTTAGTGCAACAAAACGGGCTTTTTTTCTCCTTTCCTGCTATCTTTTGTCGTTTGTTTTTTATCAGTAATTTTACGCCTAAATCATGAAGACCAGCGCTGACATCCGTAGAGCCTTCCTGGACTATTTTGCCCACCATCAGCATGAGATTGTGGCCAGTAGCCCACTGGTTCCGCAAAACGATCCAACCCTGCTATTTACCAATGCCGGTATGGTGCAGTTCAAGGATGTTTTTCTCGGTCGGGAGAAACGGGACTACACTAGGGCGACCAGTTCCCAGCGCTGTGTCAGGGCCGGCGGAAAGCACAACGATCTGGAGAATGTGGGCTACACCGCCCGTCATCACACCTTCTTTGAAATGCTCGGTAATTTCAGTTTTGGCGACTATTTCAAACAGGATGCAATCAAGTATGCCTGGGAGTTTCTCACCGAAACCATTGGTCTGCCGGCAGAAAAGCTCTGGGTTACCGTCTATCAGGATGACCAAGAGGCGGCTGAGATCTGGCTCAATGAGATCGGCGTCGACCCGGCCCGTTTCACCCGCATCGGAGACAAACCGGGCGGAAAACGCTATGAGAGCGATAACTTCTGGTCGATGGGGGATACCGGACCCTGTGGGCCCTGTTCAGAGATTTTCTACGATCATGGTGAAGCGATCTGGGGTGGGCCTCCAGGAACTCCTGAGGAAGAGGGGGATCGCTACATCGAAATCTGGAACCTGGTCTTCATGCAGTACAACCGGGATGCGGATGGGGTCATGACCCCCCTGCCAAAGCCCTCTGTGGATACCGGTATGGGATTGGAGCGGCTTGCCGCCGTGTTGCAGCATGTACACAGCAACTACGAGATCGATCTGTTTGCCCATCTGATCGAAGCGGCGTCGAAAGTTACCGGTTGTGACAACCTGCAGGAGAAGTCCCTGCGGGTCATCGCGGACCATATTCGCTCCTGTGCCTTCCTGATCGTTGATGGTGTATTGCCCTCCAACGAGGGGCGAGGCTATGTGCTGCGGCGTATCATCCGCCGTGCCATTCGTCATGGCTATATGCTGGGTGTGAAGGAGGCCTTCTTCTATCAACTGGTGGAACCGCTCTGTCAGGAGATGGGCGAGTTCTATCCCGAACTGATGAAACAACAATCCCAGGTGGAGAAGGTTCTGCGACTGGAGGAGGAGCGCTTTGCCCAGACTCTGGAGCAGGGCATGAAGATCCTCGAAGAGACGATCAGCGAGCTTCAGGGCAAAGTGATTCCCGGCGAGACTGTATTCAAACTCTACGACACCTACGGCTTCCCCAAGGACCTGACAGCGGACATCGCCCGTGAGCATCAATTGAGTATCGATCAGGATGGCTTCGAAGCGGCGATGGCCGAACAGCGTAAGCGGGCTCAGGCCGCGAGCCAGTTCGCTGCCGGTGATGCCGTCGATATCGCACTGGATGAAGCGACCCGATTCACCGGTTATGAAGGGCTTGAAGAGGCGGCTGAAGTTGTTGCATTGTCGAAGGATGGCGCATCGGTCGATCAGTTGTCAGCCGGCGAGCAGGGCATGGTGTTTCTCAACCATACTCCGTTTTATGCGGAATCCGGTGGCCAGGTGGGCGATCTGGGTGTGCTGGAAGGGGACGGATTGCTGTTCGAGGTTGAGGATACCCGCAAGCAGGCTGGAGAGCTGTTTGCCCATATTGGCAAGCTTGAAGAGGGGCAATTGAAGGTGGGAGACAGGGTGACAGCCCAGGTCAATGCCTATACCCGTCAGGCCACCGCTCTCAACCACTCCGCCACCCATCTGTTGCATGCCGCTTTGCGCCAGGTGCTGGGTGATCATGTGGCGCAGAAAGGCTCCCTGGTGGATGCGGAGCGGCTGCGTTTCGACTTTTCCCATTTCGAACCGATCACCCGTGAGCAGCTGCAGACCATCGAGCAGATGGTGAATGAGCAGATTCGCTATAACCATCTGGTCAACACCGACATCATGTCCCTGGATGAGGCGAAGGAGTCCGGCGCCATGGCCCTTTTCGGTGAAAAGTATGATGAAAAGGTACGAGTTCTGAGCATGGGGGATTTCTCCACTGAATTGTGTGGCGGTACCCACGTCAACGCGGTAGGGGATATCGGGCTGTGCAAGATTACAGCGGAAACCGGTATCGCAGCCGGAGTCCGGCGAATCGAGGCGGTCACCGGTCAGCGGGCGATCGAATGGGTGGAAGCGGACGAGGAGCGGGTACAACGGGTCGCGGAGATGATCAAGTCGGGACGTGACGAGATCGAAGACAAGCTGACACAGATTCTCGATCGCAATCGCAAACTTGAAAAAGAGCTGGAGCAGCTGAAGGCCAAGCTGGCCAGTGCGGCGGGTAGCGACCTTGCCTCTTCCGCCGTTGCGGTGGGTGAGATCAAGGTGCTGGCGGCAAATCTAGATGGTGCGGACCCCAAGTCTCTGCGGGAGACCATGGATCAGCTGAAGAGCAAACTGGGTTCGGCAGTGATACTGCTGACCGCAGTGGCGGGTGGCAAGGTCTCTCTGGTAGCCGGCGTCACCAAAGATCTCACCGGCAGTATGAAAGCGGGGGATCTGGTCAAACTGGCTGCTGAACAGGTGGGCGGTAAGGGTGGCGGTCGTCCCGATATGGCACAGGCGGGTGGCAGCAACCCGGATGCCATACCTCAGGCACTGGAGCTGGTCGAGCCCTGGGTCAGAGAGAGACTCGGTTGAGCATCCGTTAACATCCCGGAAACCTACGGATTCAAGACACTTTCAGAGCTATTGGTCAGGGCCCGTCACAGGTGCCGGGTGAGTTGCAATACACGCTGTGTTTCAACTCATCTGCCAATGGTATTAAATGAACAACTTTTTATTGGCACAATTTTTTATAGGACTTTGAACAGACATGGCACTCATAGTGCAAAAGTATGGCGGTACCTCCGTCGGCAGCGTTGAGCGCATCTCAGCGGTCGCCGAAAAGGTCAAAACATATCGCGACAGGGGGGACCAGGTTGTTGTGGTCGTCTCAGCGATGTCAGGTGAGACCAACAGACTGATCGGTCTGGCCAGTGAGATCGACGACAGTCCCTCTCCGCGGGAGATGGACGTACTGGTCTCAACCGGTGAGCAGGTGACCATTGCGCTGCTCTCCATGGCGCTGCAGAAGATCGGCTGTGATGCCCGTTCCTACACCGGTGGACAGGTACACATTCTGACCGACAGCGCCCACAGCAAGGCGCGTATCCGGGATATCGATGCCGCCCGGGTGAAATCGGACCTGGATAAGGGACGTGTGGTCGTAGTGGCCGGATTCCAGGGTGTCGATGAGCACGGCAGCATCACCACCCTGGGACGTGGCGGATCCGATACCACAGCAGTTGCCATGGCGGCAGCGCTGAAAGCGGATGAGTGTCAGATCTATACCGATGTGGATGGTGTCTATACCACTGATCCCAGGGTTGTCCCCAATGCCAGACGGCTCGAGCGCATCACCTTCGAGGAGATGCTTGAGATGGCCAGTCTTGGTTCAAAAGTACTTCAGATTCGGGCGGTTGAGTTCGCCGGAAAATACAATGTTCCCCTGCGTGTCCTTTCCAGCTTTGAAGAGGGCGAAGGCACGCTGATCACCTTTGAGGAAGAGAACATGGAACAGGCAAAGATTTCAGGTATCGCGTTCAATCGCGATGAGGCCAAACTGACGATCCTGGGTGTTCCGGATCAGCCCGGGGTGGCGCACAAGATCATCGGCCCGATTTCGAGTCAGAACATCGAAGTCGATATGATCATTCAGAACATCTCCCACGACACCGGGCGTACCGACTTCACCTTTACCGTCAACCGGGTGGATTTCAAGCGGGCCAAGGAGATCCTGGAACAGACAGCGAATGAGATGGGTGCTCGGGAGGTGCTGGCCGACGATCGCATCGTGAAGATTTCCCTGGTCGGTGTGGGGATGCGCTCACATGCTGGAATTGCCAGTAAAATGTTCGAAGCTCTGGCAAAAGACGGTATCAACATTCGTATGATATCGACTTCTGAAATAAAAATTTCCGTGGTGGTTGATGAAAAGTACCTCGAGCTGGGTGTGCGCGCACTGCACGACGCATTTGAGCTGGAAAAAGAAGTATGATCCTAAAATTGTTTGAAACCAGCTAAAACAGGGAGGTTTCAGCTCATTTCAGTACTTTTTCCCCTTTTTAACGCCTCTTCCTATTGCTAAAATAGCGTTACCAGTCCCGTATCTGCGGCGGCTTGGTTGGCAATGGTATAAGTCTGTGGGAGTTTCTACAGGAGAATACCAATAAATGAAGGAAACACATGGAGACTGGAAATGTTAATACTGACTCGCCGAGTTGGCGAAACCTTAATGATTGGAGATGAAGTCACCGTTACCGTATTAGGGGTAAAGGGTAATCAAGTTCGAATCGGTGTCAATGCACCACGAGATGTTACAGTGCATCGGGAAGAGATTTACGAGCGCATCAAAAGAGAACAAAGTGAAGAATCCTCATAAATAGAGGTTCTGAACAAAAAATCCCGGGGTTAAACACCTCGCAAACAACTTTGCCACGGAAGGCAAAGTTTTTTTGTTTATATGGAAATAAATCTGTACAATCTCGACTCCTTTTGGGGACCTGAGCGGCACTCTAGAACAGAGAAACCCTCAGTTGGCCGGAGAATCGGCAAATCACCCAAGAGACCCAATCCGGAGAGATGGCCGAGCGGCTGAAGGCGCTCCCCTGCTAAGGGAGTATGGGGTTAATAGCTCCATCGAGGGTTCGAATCCCTCTCTCTCCGCCATAAAAAATGGGCCCCAGTCGGGGCCCTTTTTTTATGGCGGAGAGAGAGGATTTGATTCGAACCCTTCGTTCGAAAGGAACGAAGTGACGCCGACGCCGCAGCAAAGCGTAGGCGCCCCGAAGGGGTGAGCGCAGCGAATCACCAGAAGCGAAGCGACGCAGGACGCCGCAGTGAAACGCAGGCGCCCCGAAGGGGTGAGCGCAGCGAATCACCAGAAGCGAAGCGACGCAGGAC
>JAHRHW010000163.1 GCA_019100305.1 Candidatus Thiodiazotropha taylori
CGCATGTCGATTTTTAACGTTGGGCTGGCTCATAGCGGAGGTTCTGTAGGTAAAGTCACAATCAGTGCAGGTATTGCGAGCTATTCTCCCGACGGTGACACACAAAGCGAAACCAAGCTTTTGGAATCAGCTGATCGTTCCCTATACAAAGCCAAAGCAGAGGGTAGAAACCGTGTTGCAACTTACGATCACCACTCTGTGGTAGTTCCACTCATGTCAGGAGATTCGTCGAAGGGGCATGATTAAAGGGGTCAAAGCCCTTTTTCTAGCTGCTTTTAGCATTAGTCGGTGCCTGAACTTGCTTCAAACTGAAGTGACCCGAAACTTCATTGCGAACCAAACCACTACCCAAAAGTGAGCAGTTGTCTGTTTTGCGACAAATCCTGTTATCAGGATTGAGATAACTCATCAGAAATATGTGCCAAACAATAATAAATGCCAATAAAAACAATGAAATAACTTGGTGGTGTGGTTCTTGCTTGTTGTCTCTTGTGATGTTTTTTGAGGTGCAGGCATTTGAACGATTTTGGTTTTGACTCTTTTTCGCCCGATTATGGTTTCGGAGGATTATCCCTCGATAACAACCAATCCCTCGGCCCCTATATCCCTGATGCTCAAGAGTGCTTGAGTTGCGGTATCTGTGTTGGCAGTTGCCCGACTTATCGAATCAGACCGGAAGAGAATTATAGCCCTCGTGGTCGTATCCGCTTGTTGGAAAAAGTGGTACGTAGAGGCGAGCCACTTGATGCGAATGAGCAGACCGCTTTGGCTGCCTGTACGCTATGTCAGACCTGTGAAACCATATGTCCGTCAAAAATGGCTTTTTCTGAACTCTACCGGCAGGCGCTTGAAGGTGATCATTTCAAGCCAAGCAGGAGTTTGCTGGTTTCATGGATACTTGCTTTGGCCATGGGAGGGGAGAAGACCCGGCAACGATTGAATCGTTCAATCCGCATCTATCAACGCAGTGGATTTTCACGGCTGCTTGCTCTGTTGGGCAAACTGTCATTACTAAAGGGCATTCAACCGCTATTGGCACTGCTCCCCTCGCCATACGAACCACAGCCGGTTGCCGATTTTACACAAGCTCAGCCTGATCAGCCCTTGGGGGAAGTGAGTTTATTTACCGGTTGCATAGCCAATCTGTTTGATACAGAGACTCACAATGCGAGCATCAAATTGCTCTCCCGCATTGGCTATGATGTGACGGTGGTTGAAAACCAGACGTGTTGTGGTGCTGCCTATGCCCACAATGGAGAGATGAGTCAGGCAAAGAGCTGCTTGAAACAGAATCTGAGTGCCTTTGCCAATGCTACTGCTGTTATCTACAACTCGAGCGGTTGTGGCGCCTATCTCAATGATTATTCCGAGCTCATGACGGACGAAGAAAAAAAGCCGGATGAATTACCACCATTCCTCGATGTTTTAGACTATTTGGAACAGAGCGATCGTTTCCATGAACTGCAATTCAATCCATTGTCGCTGAAGGTTGTCGTACATGAGCCGTGCAGTCATCGCAACGCCCTTAAAAATCAAACGCTGGTTTATCGGTTATTGGAAAAGATTCCCGGTCTCAGGATAGAGCCGCTTGCGGACAATCAGATCTGTTGCGGTGCCGGGGGCACAAAGATGGTAACCCAGCCTGAGCTGGCCAATCCCATGAGAGATGAGAAGGTCGCCGCTTTGTCTTCGAGTAGGGCTGATATACTGATTACAACCAATCTCACTTGTGCGCTGCATCTTAACAGTGGGGCTCGCAATAGCGGTTTTACTGGCCGGGTGATGCATCCGGTTCAGCTGCTGGCAGAGCAGCTCATCGACTGATTATCTACAGGGCGCTATGACTGGTGTGTTATTGGGATCCTACATTCACTATAATCAGGGATAGTGGCGATAAAACATTAAACGAGACATCCATTCCCAATTCCTGAGTGTCGAAGCGTTTGAAGCTAGCATGACTGAGCAGCGCTATCGGAATCGGCTGGGATGGTTATGGACCGAATGGTGTTACTTTGGTTACCGGAAAAGACACCACAGGACAAGATGCATAAATACAATCCGGATAACCAACGATACCAGTTATCACGCAAGGTAACGCTTTTTTCGGGTTCCCGCCAGGGATTGTGAAGCAGATGGATGGAATTCCACCCATCTGCTTGAAAACCTGTATTTATTCATTGTTTTTTTTCTCTTTTAAATCAGTGATTTAAAAATTTTGACTTTTATATCATGAACTGGCGTGACATTTGCGGCTATCCTTTCTTCATTGCTCGAGTTTATCGAGTCAATTTCCCAATCACTAGAAAATAAAATAGGTGGATCAATGAAAAGAAGAGTCTTTTTAACCGGTAGTGTAGCCTTACTGACCGCAGCTTTATCAATACCGATGTCAGCACAGGCGGCTAAAGAGCGCGTCGTCTTCAGTGGCGGCCCGGCAGGTGGTACCTTCCAGGTTGTGGCGAATGCCATCCAGGTTTACAAGCCTATCAAGAGTTCGAAGGATTTTCGCGTCCGTGCACAGTCATCAGCCGGTTCGGTGGAAAACCTGCGTAAGGTGAACTCCGGCAAGGCGCAGATGGGAACGGTCTATTCCGGTCATGTCTATCTGGGTCGTAACGGCAAGATGAAGAACGATACCAAGAAGTACGAAAATGTCATGGCGGTAGCCTGGCTGTATGGTGCACCCGCACAGCTGGTAGTTCGCAAGGGCTCCGGTATCAAGAGTACCAAGGACCTGGCTGGAAAGAAGGTTGGTGTCGGCAATGCAGGTTCTGGTGCTTTCGCCAACTGTGAGCTGTTCTTCAGCCACATGGGTGTTTGGGACAAGATCGAGCGAAATGCCATGGGTTACAACGATGCCGCATCGGCATTCGGTAACAATCAGCTGGATGCGTTCTGGCTGTTTACCGCTTTCCCAAGTGGTGCTGTGATCATGGCGGCGCAGACCAATGACATCGAACTGATCGATCTGGGTAAGGATGCCAAGGAGACTGGCTTCTTTGACCAGTACCCCTACTTCTCCCAACTGTCGGTGCCTGCCGGTACTTATCGTGGTGTTGATTACGACTCCCCATCATTCCAGGACTCTGCATTGTGGGTGGCGAACAAAGACGTTTCAGAAGATACGGTTTACCAGATGCTTTCAGCCATCTATACCGATGAAGGTCTGGCGCACATGAAACAGCAGAAAAAAACCTTCAAAAACATGAGTCTGGAGACAGGTACCCAAGGTGTGGTGACGCCTTGGCATCCGGGTGCGATCAAGTTCTGGAAAGAAAAAGGCATGATGTAAGCCATTCTCGGCCTAGCCAAAGAGCGGGAGTTTCTCCCGCTCTTTTTTAACAGGGGCAGGTTTAAAAAAACAAAATAATCACAAAGAGAGAGGGTGGGGCATGCTGTTTAGTAAACTGAACAAGTTTGAGCAATGGGCATTCGATGCCATGGCCATCGGTCTGGTGCTGTTTTATTCCTATTCCGCAGTGCTGGAGCCAGCAGCCACGCAGTACCATCGCGGTGTTTACGTCATTATCACCTACATCCTGGTGTTTCTGCTCTATCGCTCCGATTGGGGTGGTATCTATGGACGCATTTGGGATTATTTGCTGATGGTCGTTGCGGTAGTCACGCTCGGTTACTGGATACTGAATTTTGAGGCTATCAACTATCGTGCCGGTGCCGAGACCGAACTGGATACGTGGATCGCGGTAGCGGGTGTGCTGGTTGGTATCGAGGTTGCGCGTCGTGTGGTAGGCACGGTGTTCGTGGTCATAGGTACCATTATGTTGCTGTTTGGGGTCTTTGGCGATTCCGAATGGATACCGGAAGTGATTCAGCATGCGGGCGATACCTTTCCACTGCTCTGTGTCAGCATTTTCTACAAGAGTGATGGTGTCTTCGGCATCATGGCCAACGTGTTGGCAACCTATATCATCCTGTTTGTGATTTTTGGCGCATTCCTGGAGAAGAGTGGTGCGCAGAGATTTTTTATTGACTTCCCACTGGCTGCAGTGGGTCACAAGATTGGTGGTCCTGGCAAGGTGTCGGTGATTGCATCCGGTCTGTTCGGGTCGATTTCGGGTAGCGCCATTGCCAATACGGTGTCCACCGGTGCGTTTACCATTCCGATGATGAAAAAAGCAGGATTCCGTCCACATGTGGCAGGTGGCATAGAACCGGCTGCATCCCTGGGTGGAATGTTCATGCCGCCGATTATGGGTGCGGGTGGATTCATCATGGCGGAACTGACCGGCTTGCCCTATTCACAAATCATGCTGGTGGCGATATTCCCTGCGATGATGTACTTCTTCAGTGTTTTTATGATGGTGCATTACGAGGCCAAGAAGCACAACATTGTGGGCGAACCCAGTAAGGAAAAAGCAACGGATATCCTGAGAAAGGAGTGGTTTTATATTTTACCGCTGGTCATGATTACCATTTTCATGCTGGCGGGCTATTCACCGGGCTACTCGGCAATTCTTGGCATCATTACCTGTATTGTTGTCAGCTGGTTTCGCAAAAGTACCCGTATCGATCTAAAAGGGTTCGTGCATGCCTCCCGATCCGGCGCAGAGTCCGGCCTGAAAATTGGTGCAACGGTTGGTGTGATAGGCATCATCATTGGTGTCCTCACCTATAGCGGCCTGATATTGACTTTTGCTGATATCGTTATCGATCTGGCGGATGGAAAACTGTGGCTGACGATACTGTTCATTGCCCTGGCTTCGCTGATTCTCGGCATGGGGGTGCCGGTCACCGCCGCCTATCTGATCACTGCGGTCGTCGCGGTACCGGCGTTAACCGAACTGGGCATCAATCCACTTGCCGCGCACATGATTGTCTACTGGCTGTCGCAGGACTCGAATATCACACCGCCAGTCTGCATTGCAGCCTTTGCCGGTGCGACAATCGCCAAGGCGAATATGTGGGCAACGGCATGGGTCGCCTTCAAGTTCGCCAAGTTCCTTTATTTGGCACCCTTTATTTTTGGGTACGTTCCCGCGTTCTCCCTGGATGGCAGTGCGACAGATATCGCGGTGACCTTTGTACTGGTGTTTTTTGGTACCTGGGCCTATAGCTGGTTTCTAAGCGGAATCTGGCTCAAGCGTAAATCACCGGCCACCATCTGAGGATGAAATCATGTCGAAATCTAACCTTTTAAAACAGATCGAATATAAGAAAATCCTCTATGTGACCGACTTGTCCGAGTCTGGAAGACAGGGATTTCTGCATGCGGCAGCCATTGCCCGCTACAATGACTCCGGACTGACCGTTTTTCACGTGGTGGACGACCGTGACCTGCAAAGTCTAGCGAGTTATATGGGCGATGAGTTGTGGAAGGAACTGGTGAGCAGAAGTCTGGATGAGGCCAGAAAGATACTGATCAGCCGGAAACGGGATGATGTTGCCATCAAGAATGTTGAGCAGTTTTGCGAGGAGTGCATCTCTGATCAACCTGAAAAGCCTGTGTTGAGCTATGAAGTGAAGGTTGAAGTAGGCGGGGCACTGGAAAAAATCCTCGAGGAGGCCCATTCTGGGGTATACGATTTACTGGTCGTCAGTAAACATGGAAACCGGGTATCGGTAAAGGATGCCGTGATTGGTGATACCACTCGGCGTATAGTACGTCGATGCAGGATACCCGTTCTCGTTGTGCCGCTTGCTGCGGAATGAAGGCTGCAGATCGATCGAGTGGAGTAGGCTTATTTAACATCAGTGTGGTTTCGGTCCACATGGCAGTGGATCGAGACAGCAACCTATTAGGTGTCATCCAGACAAGCTGGAACAGGGTACGCTATTGTTTTTTCCGTCTGTGCTTTGCGGACAGCTATCCTGGTAACCCTCTAGTTCGGTCTGTTGTTCCATTTACCGCTCGCAATCTATCGAATTTGGCCTGATTATTGGCTTGAGGCGGAATAGAAAAGAGAGAGATAAAAAAACACCGGAACCCTTGGGCCCGGTGTTTGTCTGTATGAAAAGTGCGAGGATTACTTGCCGAAGCGAACGACAGGTGTCTGTTCAGCGGTCTTCTTCTCGTATACATCCCCATAGAAGCTGTCATTGTAATCTTCGATACCGTAAAAGGCGTCGAAGCCGGTAGCACTCTTGGGTTGTAGGGTTTCGCTTGCGCTGGCAGAGACCAGACCGGTAGTTGCAAGAAGCAGAGTAGCAATCAGCAGTTTATTCATCCTGTTTTACCTATTTAGCTTAAAGATGGATGCAGTATAGCATATAATAATATGCTAATAAACTAATTAAATATATTAAGCGTTTTATTCTGATAGCTGCTTCACAGTTTCCCTGATACCTGAGAATTGAAACCGTGTAAGTGCCTGATTCTTGGGTTCAGAACCTAAGATGGGTGGAGGCATTCAGACTCTTCTGTTGGCCTCTCCAGTTGTCGATATGGAATTTGGTGAAAGGCAGCCCGGTCAATTCGAAGAATCGAGGCCAACCGATACGCTCCACCCAATCATTAATCCGCTCCCAGTCTTTGGCATGGGTCTGATAAGCCTGGAGAATCCTTTTGACAATGGCAGTGGCCTCCGGCCAGCGTGGAGGATTGTTGGGTATGCCGGCCGCCACCAGTTTTTGGAATGTGGGCCGGCCCCGGGCATTTGAGTGATTGCCGCCAACCCATACCGCCAGCTTTGAGTGTTCCGGGTCATTGATCTGCATCGGCGGGCAGGGTGGATAACAGGCGCCGCAACAGACGCATTTTCTCTCATCGACCTCCAGTGAGGGTTTACCATTGACCATTGCAGGCCGTATTGCCGCCACCGGGCAACGCGCCACCACCGATGGCCGCTCACACACGTTTGCCACCTGGGTATGATCGATTTTGGGGGGTTTGGTGTGTTGGATATTGATCGCGATATCCCCCTGGCCGCCGCAATTGATTTGACAGCAGGAGGTGGTGATATGTACCCGGTTGGGCATGTTCCATTGGCGAAATTCATCCACCAGCTGATCCATCATCGATTTGACCACACCTGAGGCATCCGTGGCGGGTATATCGCAATGCAGCCAGCCCTGGGTATGGGAGATAGCTGCAACTGAATTTCTCGTACCGCCAACCACGAATCCGTTCGATTCCAAGGCTTCGATCAATGACGCCACACGGCCCCCGTCGGAGAGCATGAACTCGATATTGCTGCGGATTGTAAAACGGACATAACCATCCGCGAACTGATCTCCGATCTCGCACAGTTTACGCAGCGTAAAGAGATCCAGAATCCGTTGGGTGCCCGCCCTCACGGTCCAGATTTCATCACCACTCTCCGCCACATGCCGAAGGACTCCCGGCCTGGGGTCTTCGTGGTATCGCCAGTGGCCGAAATTCTCACGCATCACGGGATGCATATACTGAATACCATCTGGACAGCCGCTTTCAATCGGAATTCGTCGTTCTGCACTTGCCATCAGATCTCTCCTCAAGCCACATCCGCTGACGGGTCGTTCTGTGGGTGGTGTTCAAACCACTTGCGAGCCTCTTCCTCCCACTGATCGGTGCGCACATAGGAGTTTTCCCGCGGGTGCACGATCATATTGGGATCTACATCAATGTTCAGTGCTTCAAGGAAGTTAACCAGGCCGATGCGTTCGATCATCTCTCCGATGCGTTCATGCTCGAGGGCGTTTTCAGCAAAGAAGTCGATGGTCTCCTCTGCCAGAGCCACCAGTTTTTCATAATCCTCTTCGCTCTCGAGCTTCATGAACGGAATCATCATGGTGCCGAAACGATCCCCGATCTTCAGGGTTCGTTTGCCGCCAATCAGCAAGCTGACGCCTCTATCCTCACCGGGGGAGAGCGCCTTGGGCATCACATTCAGACAGTGCATGCAGCGTACACAGTCCGCATTCTCTACCTCCAGCTTATCCTCATCGGTCAGTGAGAGTGCGTGAGTGGGGCAGCGGCTGATGACATGATCGATGATGTATTGGCGACCCTTATCGGAGAGATACTGTTTCACTTCCGCCTGATCCACCTGCATATCGTCTCGCCAGGTACCGATTACTGCAAAATCGGCACGTTCGATGGCATTCATACAGTCGTTTGGGCAACCGGAAATCTTGAACTTGAATTTGTACGGTAGCGCCGGCCGATGCATCTCGTCGAGGAAGTTGTTGACCAAGCGCCGATGGATCTCATGCTCGTTGGCACAGGATTGCTCGCAACGCCCCGATCCCACGCAGGACTGAGCCGTTCGCACACAGGGTCCGGCGCCGCCTAAGTCAAAACCATATTCATTGATCTCGTTGAAGAAGTGCTGGGTGTTCTCGGTATTCGCACCGATGAACATGATGTTGCCTGTCTGACCGTGAAAGGTGACCAGGCCTGAGCCCCACTTCTCCCAGCTGTTTGCCAGTTGGCTCAATATCTTGGTGGTGTAGTAGTTTCCGGCAGGCGGCTGCACACGCAGTGTATGAAACTCTTTCGACTGTGGAAACCGATCGCCAACACTTGAAAAGCGGGGAATGATGCCACCGCCATAGCCAAAAACACTGACCGTACCACCTTTCCAGTACCCTTTACGGGTCTCATAGGAGTATTCCAATTGTCCCAGCAGGTCGTTGGTGGTTTCTCGTATGCGGCGATCGGGATGGGTGTCACGTAATCTCTTGATGCCTGTGACAAAGCTGGGCCATTCGCCACTTTCCAGCTGATCGAGCATGGGTGTCGGGTGAGACTTCATCAGAATGCCTCCTGTTGCTGGCCGCTCAATTCACAGATCCGGCTGATGCTGCGCCATTCGTACCGAGCATGGTTATCGGTTCTATTCCCCAATAATAGTTGATTAAAATAGTAGGTTAATATCACCTTTGGAATAGACGGACTCAAACGGTGACGAGCCAATCAGAGTATGAACGCGTATCTGGGTGAGTCGTTTTGGATATTTATCCATGTCAGTGTCACTGACATTCGTGACAAGACTGGTTCAGAAAGTAGGGGAGCTAGAGGTTCTGTTCAGTAAAAAACGGTGGCAGGCTCTAAGATAGGAGACACCTCTGAATAGTGACTGATTC
>JAHRHW010000164.1 GCA_019100305.1 Candidatus Thiodiazotropha taylori
AAGTTCACCTTCGACTGACAAACCATCCACAAGCAGTATCGGCAATCCACTGCCCTCACACTCATTCTCCACCAGGAGTGGGCAGATGTTATGTAGATCCGATGTGGACAAGACATTCATACCCCAACGAGATGTGAAATGTTCAATTCGCTTTGTCAGAGATTCATTTTCTGTGTAGATCAGACATTTTATGTCGGAGAACTCCTGATTGACCGGAGTGTCCACGACGGGCAACGGAATATCGAAGTAGAAGCGGCTGCCTTTACCAAAATCACTTTGCACATGAATCTGCCCGCTCATCAGTTCAACCAGCTCTTTGGATATCGTCGTACCAAGACCGGAACCACCGTATTGACGGGTGATGGAATCATCGACCTGGTTGAACCGATCAAACACATAGGGCAACGCCTTGCTGGGTATGCCGATACCTGTATCGATAATCTCAAATCTCAGGATAGCTTCCTTTTCATCCACGGATAGCGCGTTGACTTTTATCTCGACATATCCATGTTTTGTAAACTTGATCGCATTACCGCAAAGATTGATCAATATCTGCTTCAGTCGGTTGGCATCCCCAATCAGATTGACAGGCACATCGGTTGAGATAAACACATGAAATCCGAGCCCCTTGTCTTTGGCCACCGGCATCAACGTATCACTGACGGTGTGAATCGCTTCATATACGTCAAATGGCGCTTTGTTTACATGAAGAATACCCGACTCTATTCTGGAAAAATTGAGGATATCATCGATCAGTTGCAACAGATGGTTGGCGGATTGATTGATCGTCATGACTGACGCATTGGCGCTTTTTGGGAGTTTCTCTTTTTGCAGCAGGTTTGAAATCCCGATGATGCCTGACAACGGGGTTCTCATCTCATGACTCATATTTGCGAGAAAACGTCCCTTCGCCTCATCAGCCTGTTCCGCTTTAGCCTTTGCGTCCGACAACTGCATCAACAGACGGGACACGAAGCCTGAAATAATGATATTTGTAACAATCATCCCATAGCCGATAATGGGATGCTGCAGCCAGAACTCACTCGTATTAATCAGTATCAACAGCCCCAGAACAGAGAACAGCATCCCCAGGTAGAGATACTTCATACCGTATCGGGCACCATAGCCTACAGTGATCCAGAGTATGACGGTGAATAGGGGTGCACCGGCCTCTCCCGCCCGGAACATGGCCAAACAGGTTGCTCCATGATCACCCAGCATGGTGATCGATTTTCTCATCTTCGATTCTTCTTTATAGAAGATAAATGAGAATACGATGCCGATCGAAAACAACAGGTAGACGGACGCCAGATAGAAAGCCGTATTAAACAACCCGGGTTCAGCATAGATAAATTTGTGTATCAGGAAGTAGACAACCACACAGGCTGTGAAGAGCACCCGGATCAACGCCTGCTCATATTCAAGAAGCGCTTCCTCGGACAACCCTTTACAGATGAAATCGGGTTTGGGAAGTGAAAATACCTGCTTTCTTGTTATGCCAGCCATAGATTGATACTCGAAATCCGCTTGGTTGCTTGACGAATGAGAATTCCTGAAGTCATTGCATGATCGTCCCTTTTAAAAAATCCACTCATAAGCTAACGCACGTCAAATTATCTGAACACCCGCATTGATAACCTCCACCACTGGTTTACGATTAAGTAACAACCTGGGATGACTCACATTCAAATATCACTAACTAAGTTAAGTGTCGTGAAATCCTTGTGTTATTGTTAGTTGCCCACAACAGTATGGCAGTTATTTCCGTGGATTCACAAGTAAGGAGAATATCATCATGCTTGCACCTACTCAGACAATCGAAATAATTGAACACGGCTATAAAACGCTCAACATCAGCTATCAGGAAGATATTAAGGCTCAGTTTTTTGCTATGGATCCAGGCGAAATTCCATGTTTTTCTCACCAACTTCTTAGGGATATCGACGCTTTTCAGAAAAGATTAACCAACCAATTCAGTATGAATAATCGGGCTCATCAGCCTGTAGATTACCTGATCTTTACATCGGATGTAGCCGACGTATTCAACCTGGGTGGTGATCTTGCCTTTTTTGTCGACTGCATCAAAAACAACGACCGGGAGACCTTAACGCGCTACGCCCGTCTGAGTATCGATGTACTTTATAGTAACTACAGCAATCTTGGCATGAAGGATGTCACCACAATCTCACTGGTGAACGGAACGGCCCTGGGCGCCGGTTTCGAGGCAGCGCTTTCCAGTGATTACATCATTGCCGTGGAAGGCAGTGAGTTTAAGTTCCCGGAAGTTGTGTTCAATATGTTCCCCGGCATGGGAGCCTATTCATTTCTCTCTCGTCGCATTGCTCCTGCCATGGTTGAGAAGATGATCGTCAACGCAGAAGGCTACACCGCAGAGCAGCTCTATGAGATGGGCATCGTCGATATGATTGCTGAAAAGGACAGACTTGATGAAGCCTTACGTCAGTTTATCCGCCGCCTTAAAAAATCGAATATCACCCGTAAAGCGGTTCTGAATATGCGTAACCGGGTAATGCCGCTGGATAAGCAGGAACTTAACGATATTGCCGATCACTGGGTGGATTCCGCTTTCTCTCTATCCGATCGGGACATCAATGCCATGTCCAGACTGGTCAGAGCTCAATCCAGGATGATGGCGAGTCAACAACCCTCCGTAGAGGAGAGCCTGACCGCCTGAGAGCCGGTACTCCAACAAGCGCCGGTATCTGCACAATTCAGGATGGTTAACTGCGACGGCTAGTGGTATCTAGTCTTTCAGGTTCCGGTCAGTTGTTGCGATGCGTGGTAAAGCACGTTTCGAAAACAACTGAGAGATAAAATATAACATTGTTTACTTAAATGATCGGCGGACAATTCATTTCTCCAGGGCCAGTACAACAACCGAGCCGTCTCAGCACGTCTGATTGTGGCTTTACGCCAACCAAATCACCTCAGCACCACCCTCTATCGGGCTATCGAGATGAGGTGTTGCATATGCAGACCATTGAACTATAAATTGAACATCGTTTGTTATGTAGACCCATTTTTCCATAATTCAAGGAACAAACCGACTAAATTGAGACTGAATGGCAAAATTGTTCAGCCGTTTTCATACCAGATTCCAAACAGTAGATATAATTTAATTGGGTAAATAGATTAATTGAGGCGCTATGGACCTCTCAATCGGCAGAATTTCGATGCTTGGCAGCCAATCCCAGCTAACGGGAAGGGTACCGGCCGAGAATCGGCAACACCCCCCTATCATGGGGTCTGGTGAGACTGCCGCCCCTGCGGAAAGCAAACAGAGCGAGAGTCAGAGACCGGTCAGGGAGACCACCCAGAGCAGTGAACTCACCCGGGAAGAGCAGGCCCAGGTCAGAGAACTGCAGCAGCGAGACCGGCAGGTAAGAGCCCATGAAACTGCTCACCGCGCGGCGGGAGCCGGCATGGTCTCTGGTGGCAGCTACACCTATCAGACTGGCCCGGATGGCCGAAGATATGCGGTTGGAGGCGAGGTGACGATCAGTGCCTCCTACTCCGGCAGCCCACAAGAGCGACTCCGTCAGGCAGAGATCCTGCATCGTGCCGCTCTGGCGCCGGCAGACCCTTCCCCTCAGGACAGAATGGTAGCCGCCCAGGCTGCGGCCATGGCATCTCAGGCACGGGCTGAAATCAGTGCCGTCCGTCGGGAGGAGATGGCGCAACAGAATCAATCCAATGGTGCGGCAGAAGAGCGGGATGATGGGCGGCTGTTTGACGCTCAGTTCAACAGCCGGGCAATTGCAGCATTCAACGGCGTCTCAGGCAGTGCCACGCTCCACAGCACACCCTCCACCATCGACGAAATTATCTAGCGCTGAATCTTTCGAGAGAGAGCAGCAGTGCGTCCTCCCGATTATCGTTGTGATCCGGATAGTAGGCCTTACGCATACCCACTTCGACGAAGCCGATCTTTTCATACAGTTGCAGCGCCGCCCGATTACTCACCCGAACCTCAAGAAACAGAGTCTCTGCGCCGTGCTGCGCCGCCACTTTGATCAAGCGCCTCAGCAGCTTCTCACCCAGTCCCCGCCTCTGCCACTCCGGTGAGATGCAGATATTGAGAATATGGGCCTCATCGATTACCACCGACATCACGCCATAGCCGATCACCTGATCGTCCATGGTAAGCACCCAGCATGAGTATCCCACTCTGAGACAGTCATTGAAGATCCCCTCGGTCCAGGGAAAGGGGTAGACCTCAACCTCAAGCGCAAAGACCTGGGACAAATCCTCCTGCCGCATTGGACGCATACCCAGCAGGGGGTCGGTGACCAGAGCACTCATGGTCAGGCTTGCCCCTGATCCCTGCTGACAGACCCCAATACCGAGAGAGCCAGTTGCAGATCCTGCCAGGCCTTACCCTTCTGTTCAGGCGAACGCAGCAGATAGGCGGGATGATAGGTGACCACCAGCGGAATATTGGTCCCGCCAAAACTATGTACCCGCCCCCTCAGCTTGCCCACAGCAATATCCGTTTCAAGCAGATTCTGGGCTGAGACCCTGCCGACCGAAAGAATCAGTTTCGGTTGAATCAATGCGATCTGTCGCAGCAGGTAGTCCTGACAGGCCGACGCCTCTTCTGCAGCGGGATCCCGATTGTCAGGTGGCCGGCATTTGACGATATTGGCGATGAACACCGCCTCCCGTTTGAATCCCATGGCAAGCAGCATGGCATTCAGCAGTTGACCCGCACGACCGACGAAGGGCTCCCCCTGGCGATCCTCATCCGCACCGGGCGCCTCACCGATTATCAGCAGATCGGCCTGCTCATTGCCAACACCAAACACGGTCTGGCTGCAGCCGGCGCGTAAGCCGCATTGCCGACAAGCTTGTACCTGCTCCCGGAGCGTCAACCAATCGGACCGGTCCCCTGAGACATTGACAGATTTTGTCGGCTCAAAAACATCACCCGCCGGAGCTGGCTGTTCTGCCAGTGTGACCTCTGCTTCTGCTTCCACAACCGGTTGGGGTATCGCTTCGGAATCGGCCTGGCGCAGTCGCCACTGGGTCACCCCCATCATGCGCAGGTAGTTTTGACGTCTCAGCTCATCCATTGCACAAATCTGTGTCAAACTGACCGACGCTAGACATCACCGGTTTGCGGGTGAGCTTTGGTAATCGGCGTCATGATTTTGTTCACCGCATTGATATAGGCTTTGGCAGAGGCGATCACAATATCGGTATCCGCACCCTGACCATTGGCGATCCGCCCATCCATCTCCAGGCGGACTGTCACTTCACCCTGGGCATCGGTACCGCTCGTGATGTTGTTCACCGAATAGAGCTGCAGCTCGGTGCCACTGCTGACGATACTCTCGATCGCTTTGAAGGTGGCGTCCACCGGTCCACCGCCGACAGCAGTGCCCGGCTCTTCCGCCCCATCCAGACTCAGTGTGACATCCGCCTTGGGGGTCTCTCCGGTTTCGGAACAGACCCTCAAAGAGACCAGTTTGATCCGCTCGTTGAAAGATTCGGTCTTGGTGTCGGTCATCAGTGCCTGCAGATCCTCATCGAAGATCTCATGCTTCTTATCGGCCAGATCCTTGAAGCGGGTGAAGGCCGCATTGACCTCCTCCTCTGATTCGAAGCTGATCCCCAGACTCTCCAGGCGGGTACGAAAAGCGTTGCGTCCCGAGTGCTTACCCAACACCATGCGATTCTGGCTCCAGCCCACATCTTCGGCGAGCATGATTTCGTAGGTCTCGCGGGATTTCAGCACGCCGTCCTGATGAATGCCGGATTCATGAGCAAAGGCATTGGCACCGACGATGGCCTTGTTCGGCTGAACCGGAAAGCCGGTGATGTTCGAGACCAGTTTGGAGCAGCTGACAATCTGGGTGGTATCCAGCCGGGTCTCACAGGAGAAGACATCCTGACGGGTCTTTACCGCCATCACGATCTCTTCCAGTGAGGCATTGCCGGCCCTTTCACCAAGGCCATTGATGGTACATTCAACCTGCCGTGCCCCGTTACTGACAGCCGAGAGGGAGTTGGCCACCGCCAGTCCAAGATCATTGTGGCAATGCACAGAGAAGACCGCCTTATCGGAATTGGGTATCCGCTCACGCAGCTGCCGGATCATTTCCCCAAACTGATGCGGCATGGCATAGCCCACCGTATCCGGCACATTCAGGGTACGGGCCCCCGCATCGATGACCGCCTCGAAGATGCGGCAGAGGAATTCGATCTCGGAACGTCCCGCATCCTCGGCCGAGAACTCCACATTATCGGTATATTTACGGGCCCGTTTGACCGCATGTATCGCTTGCTCAACCACCTGGTCCGGATCCATCCGCAATTTATGCTGCATGTGGATCGGCGAGGTGGCGATAAAGGTATGGATGCGTGAAGAGTTGGCATGTTTGAGGGCTTCGCCTGCCCGGTCGATATCCTTGTCCAGAGCACGGGCCAGGCCGCAGATGGTGGAATCCTTGACTACATTGGCGACCGCTGAAACCGCCTCGAAATCCCCCGGACTGGCAATCGGGAAACCGGCTTCGATGACATCCACCTGCAGCTTTTCCAAAGCCTTGCCGATACGGACCTTCTCATCCTTGGTCATGGATGCTCCGGGACTCTGTTCACCATCCCGTAACGTGGTATCGAAAATGATCAGTTGATCGGCTTGACTCATGCTTCTCTCCGGCAAGCCATGGGGACCTACTGTCAGGCAGATCTCAAACCCGAAAGCTTGCTCACAAAATAGTTAACTGAGGGCCTGTTAGCACCCGTCCGGCTGGCCCCAGCAAAACCTAGAAAAATCTGTTTTAAGAATAGTATGTTATCCGATCCCGGTCATACCAGGAACAGAGAATGCAATCGGGCGACTGAGCGCTGTTAGTGATTGACCCGGCGAATATAACCCAGCACCAGGGAGTTGCCAATCGCAGGGTCTGTTATGACTCTCTATTCTGTTCCGCTTCACTATTCTGGTCGGTGGCAACCCGATCCTCCCGGTGTTTGCGCAGCTGGGTGAGCGTCAGTACCGGTCCGGAGATGGCATAGACCAGAAACAGCACGAACAGTACAGTGGGGGGATGGGTCTGGATAATCGCCAGTACCACCATCACCACCACCAGCACAATGAAAGGCACCTTGCCGCTGAAGTCGATCTCCTTGAAGCTGTGATAGCGGAAGTTACTCACCATCAGCAATCCCACCAGAGTGGTGAGCACGGCCGCCAACCAATCCAGCGTTTGACCGGATATCTCGTAGTCCACGCCGAGCCATACTCCACCGGCCATGATTGCGGCAGCCGATGGACTGGGCAGTCCCTGAAAATACTTTTTATCCGCGATGCCGATCTGGGTATTGAATCTGGCCAGACGCAGGGCACTGCTGGCGGTATAGATGAACGCCGCCAGCCAGCCAAGTTTACCCAGATCGCTTAGCGCCCAGATGTAGACCACCAGAGCGGGTGCCAGACCGAATGAGACCATATCGGACAGGCTGTCATACTCGGCACCGAAAGCGGATTGGGTTTTGGTCAGGCGGGCCACCCGACCATCCAGGCCATCCATCAGCATGGCGACAAAGATCGCTACCGAAGCCACTTCAAACTTGCCATTGACAGCCGCCAGAATCGCATAGAAACCGGCAAACAGTGCTGCTGTAGTAAACAGATTGGGCAACAGATAGATACCTCTGCTGCGTTTCTTAGGCTTAGCCTCTTCAGTCTCCATTACATCGATCGCCTTTACGTTATATTTGGCAGAATCAGGGCTCTCTCAAGAGCTGCAGTATCGTGCAGTTTCTGGGCACCAAAGCCGCTTTACAGTGTACCGTAGCGATTAACCTGGCGAACAGATTAACAGCCGAGCGGCTAAGTATATTACTTTCAGCGCGAGTATGCCTGCCTTTGTATAATCAGTATGTTAGGAATTTCAAGCCGGTCTGACGACAATAATAAACGAGATAATAGGAAGGGCTAGTAAGTTTTCAATCTTATGCTCAGGTCAAACGCTTCGCGTACACCCGCTCCCCACCCTCTCTCCCATCAAGAGAGTGGGGCTTCCAGTCCTGCTGTTGGGAAGATTGAAAGCTAATGGGACAGCAGTGGGCAATGTCCACTCTATTTTGAGACGCTGCATTGAATCTATGCATGAATACAGAGTCCAGCGGACAACTACAAAACCCCGGAAGCTTTGACGTCCAGGTAGGCATTCACCAGATTGACCGGTAGTTGCTGAGGGCGACTGTCAATAACCAGTCCACCCCGGTATTGCAGTCGCTCATGACTCTCTCTGCGCTCGCCAAGATAGTCGACCACCGCCTGAAAGCGTAGCGCTCCGGAGCGATCCGTAACCGGTCTATCCAGCACTTGATCCAGACTCGCCTCATGCAGATCAGCAATCACCACCAGGTGCCGTTTCGCCAAAATCGAAACGGCCTTCTGCAGTTCGCTCTGGTCTTCGGTTCGACTGTTGGTGAGTATCACCAGAAGCGCTCTGCGGTTTTGCAGAGACATCAACTGACGGGCCACAGAGAGATAGTCGGCAGCCTCCAGGGTAGGCTCTATATCGTAACTGCGGTCGAGTATCCGTCGCACCAGATCACCGCCTTTGATCGGCGGTTGCCAACGGTCGATGCCGCCAAAACTGAGGAACCCAACCCCATCCCCCTGTCGCTCAGCCACATAGCTCAACAGCAGCATGGCATTCAATACATGATCGAGATGGGCACCCTGTTCATCCCGGTGACGCATATGGCGTCCACAATCGAGCAGAAACACCAGCTGTTGATCCCGTTCATCCTGATACTCTTTGGAGATCAGTCGGCGATAGCGAGAACTGGCCTTCCAATCGATCTGGCGCAACGCATCACCCACCCGATACTCTCTGAGCTGATGAAAATCACTGCCCTCTCCCCGCCGCTGACGCCGTCTGACCCCCATCTGGCTGAGATGGTTGTCTGTCGCCAACAGCGCAAAATGGGCAATCTCTCGAAAATTGGGATAGACCCTTACCTTGG
>JAHRHW010000165.1 GCA_019100305.1 Candidatus Thiodiazotropha taylori
TACAACTTTACAATCAGGGGTGCAGCAACAGGACAGGTAATGCCTGCTGGGACAACCATAACCTTCTCGACAACCAATGGTAGTATCGAGACAGCCAGTAACTTTGTCATACCCAGTACCAATGCAAATGCTCGTTTGGCATCCCAGGCAAGTGTTGTTGATTATAGAGTTGCACTGGTTCCAACGGAAAACAGAAACCCTGGTGATGAAACAGGCGTGCTGACAATACGCGTGACAACCCCAAGTGGCGCAACGACAACGGGTTATGTCATTGTTAACGATTAACCGCTGACAGGCATATCATTCAAAAACCCTGCCTTTCTAAGGCAGGGTTTTTTTATTGGGGAGGTATTATTGAATACAATCAACTGATTCGATTATGTTGTAACATGTTAGGCATATACCTTGACGCTTCCCCACCACAAAGACACAATGCTATCCATCTTCCTCATATGCTGAGCATGAAGCTCTGAAACCACAGTGAACAACTCACCACCGCTCGTAAGAATCAGAGATCTGCACTTCCACCATGGAGATCGCCCGATTTTCCAAGGGGTCGATATCGATATCCCCCGTGGCAAGGTGACAGCTATCATGGGTCCCAGCGGTACCGGTAAGACCACCTTGTTGAAGTTGATCGGCGGCCAATTGCGCCCGACCCGGGGCAGCATCGAGGTTGATGGTCAGGATGTGCACAAGCTCTCCCGTAAGGCGCTCTATCAACTGCGGATGCGGATGGGCATGCTGTTTCAGAGCGGAGCCCTGCTGACCGATCTCTCGGTCTATGACAATGTGGCCTACCCGTTGCGGGAGCACACCAATCTGCCGGAGTCGATGATCCGTCGTCTGGTATTGATGAAGCTCGAAGCGGTTGGACTGCGGGGGGCCAGGGAGCTGATGCCCTCAGAGCTTTCCGGCGGTATGGCCAGGCGAGTCGCCCTCTCCCGAGCAATTGCCCTGGATCCCATGATGGTGATGTACGATGAGCCGTTCACCGGCCAGGATCCGATCTCCATGGGGGTGTTGGCGCAACTGGTGAGGCGCTTGAACGATGCGGTCGGTCTGACCAGTATTCTGGTCTCCCATGATGTTGAGGAGACGGCCGGTATCTCCGATTTGATCTATGTGATCTCCGGAGGCAAGGTAATCGAATCAGGTGCGCCCGACGCCTTGATGGACTCCAACTCACCGGCGGTCAAGCAGTTCATGGGAGGGCTGCCGGATGGTCCGGTAGGTTTCCACTATCAGGCGCCGTCCCTGTCTGAAGACCTGCTGAGTATGCGGGGGGCAAAGTAGTGTTGGATATCTTCGCCAGATTCGGTCGAGTCGGTTTGGCTGCGCTGGAGCGACTGGGGCGTGGTCACCTATTGCTGTTACAGATTCTGCTGGGTCTCACCAGCCTGCTGCCTCGGCCAAAGCTGCTGGCTGCCCAGATCCACAGTATCGGTGTGCGTACCACCACAATCATTGTGGTCTCCGGATTGTTCGTCGGTATGGTGCTCGGTCTGCAGGGTTACTATGTGCTTTCCCAGTTCGGTGCTGAGGATAGCCTGGGAGTGATGGTGGCCGCCTCTCTGGTGCGTGAATTGGGTCCGGTGGTTACCGCACTGCTGTTTGCCGGGCGTGCCGGGTCGGCACTGACCGCAGAGATTGGCCTGATGAAGGCAACTGAGCAGCTTTCGGGCTTGGAGATGATGGCTGTCGACCCGATTCGTCGTATTCTCTCCCCCAGATTCTATGCCGGGTTCATCTCCATGCCCCTGCTGGCCGCCATGTTCAGCGCGATTGGTGTGATCGGTGGTTATTTTGTCAGTGTGGGATTACTTGGGGTGGATGATGGCGCCTTTTGGAGTCAGATGCAGGCCAAGATCGACTGGAGCGAAGATGTGCTCAATGGTGTGATCAAGAGCTTTGTGTTCGGTTTCGTGTGTGCCTGGATCGCCCTTTTTCAGGGATATGATACGATCCCCACATCAGCGGGTGTCAGTCAGTCGACGACACGGACGGTGGTTCACTCGGCACTCGCGGTGCTGGTACTTGATTTCGTACTGACCGCATTAATGTTTGGAGGCTAATCATGCAGACAAGACAGTTGGAGATTACCGTCGGCTTCTTCATGGCACTGGGTCTTGTGGCACTCTTTTTCCTGGCAATGCAGGTCAGCAATCTTGCCAGTATCTCATCCGATGAGGGTTATACGATAACCGCCCGCTTCGATAATATTGGTGGACTGAAAGTGCGCTCGCCGGTCTCCATGGCCGGTGTGAGAGTCGGTCGTGTGGTCGGCATCAGTTATGATCAGAGTAGCTTTGAAGCCGTGGTCACTCTCGCTATCGATCCTGAATTCAACCAGATCCCCGATGATAGTATCGCCAAGATCTACACCTCGGGCCTGCTGGGTGAGCAGTATGTCGGCTTGGATCCTGGGGGCAGTCTGGAGAGTCTGGAGCAGGACAGTGAATTGATGATGACTCAATCGGCACTGGTGCTGGAAGAGATCGTGGGGCAGTTTCTTTTCAGTAAAGCTGAAGAGAATGCCATGTCTGATGAGCCCTGATAGCATGAGCGAAACAAAGCTGGAGCGGGTGGGGGCCTTCCATTTCCAGCTGCACGGTGAGATGACCTTCACACATGCCAGGTCGCTATTGCTGCAGTCGGAAAGCCTGTTTGCCAACCTGCCCGATGTGGAGATCGATCTGATGCGGGTGGAGAAGGCCGACAGTGCCGGACTCGCACTGATGCTTGAGTGGCTGGCCAGGGCTGCGGAACGGGATGCCAGGGTTATCTTTACAGAGGTACCCGAGATAATCCACTCAGTAGCCCGTCTCTGCCAGATTGAGTCACTGCTGACTGGACATATTGCGCAATCGAGTAGCGGCTAAGGTACCGGATTAATCGGTACAATCTGCGTCTTGAGTCGGTACATTTTGATCGCCAATCGGTTTCACTCAGTCTTGTTCAGCGGTTGCATAACTTGATTTGTGACAATTTTTAGTGGATTGGTCTAGAATAGGCCTTGAAATAATCTCTGTTTTAAGATTCAATATTCAATCCTATCCAGTCATTCCCCCTCGATACTGTTACTTGGCACGCGGTGTATTACTGGATGCTTGGCATGAAGAATAGAAGCGGATCGACCCCGCTCAACACATCCCCAATCATTCAATTGGAGATCCTCAATCGATGAGTGAGCAGATTGTTCATATAACAGACGATTCGTTTGAATCTGATGTACTTCAATCAAATCAGCCGGTGCTGATTGATTACTGGGCCGAATGGTGTGGTCCTTGTAAGATGATCGCGCCCGTACTGGACGAAATTGCCAAAGAGTATGGCGATAAGTTGAAAGTGGCGAAATTGAATATTGACGAAAATCCGAATACACCACCGAAATACGGCATTCGCGGCATACCGACCCTGATGTTGTTCAAGAACGGTGAAGTCGAGGCAACCAAGGTTGGTGCTGTCTCAAAATCGCAACTCGTGGCATTTATCGATAGTAATCTTTAAACAGCAATCAGGCGCAGGACGTTTCGCCACTGTCTGCCAACATCCGACCTCGTAGACTCCTCGCTCCGTTCAGGCCTGAGCTGATAACCGACAACGAAATCAAAATCCAGATATCAACCAACCCATTGCGGGCCGATTTCCTTCCAAACAACATTTCTCATAAACAACAATACCCCTGAACCATTATGAACCTTACCGAATTAAAGAAAATGCCTGTGCCGGAACTGGCTGAACTTGCTACCAACATGAAAATTGAAGGTATGGCGAGGACACGAAAACAGGATCTGATCTTTGCCATTCTCAAAGCGCATGCGAAAAAAGGGGAAAGTATTTTCGGTGATGGGGTGTTGGAGATCCTGCAGGATGGTTTCGGTTTTCTCCGTTCGGCTGACAGCTCCTACCTGGCGGGCCCGGATGATATCTATGTTTCACCGAGTCAGATTCGTCGCTTCAGTCTACGTACCGGTGACACCATCTCCGGAAAGATCAGACCCCCCAAGGATGGTGAACGCTATTTTGCCTTGCTCAAGGTGGATAAGATCAACTATGACAAACCGGAGAATGCCAAAAGCAAAATCCTGTTTGAGAACTTCACGCCACTGTTTGCCAATCAGCGCTTTCACCTGGAGATCGGTAACGGCAGTACCGAGGATATCACCGCCCGTACCATCGATCTCTGTGCGCCAATTGGTAAAGGCCAGCGTGGTTTGATCGTATCTCCGCCAAAAGCGGGTAAGACGATGATGCTGCAGAACATTGCCCAATCGATCACCCATAACCATCCTGAGTGCTATGTGATGGTACTGCTGATCGATGAGCGTCCTGAGGAGGTCACGGAGATGGCCCGCTCAGTACGAGGTGAAGTGATTTCGAGTACCTTCGATGAACCGGCCACCCGTCACGTACAGGTTGCCGAGATGGTTATCGAAAAGGCCAAACGACTGGTCGAACACAAACGTGATGTGGTGATTCTGCTCGACTCGATTACCCGCCTGGCCCGCGCCTACAACACGGTTGTACCCTCTTCGGGTAAGGTGTTGACCGGTGGTGTGGATGCCAATGCTTTGCATCGGCCAAAGCGCTTTTTCGGTGCGGCGCGAAATGTCGAGGAGGGCGGTTCGCTGACCATTCTGGCTACCGCACTGGTGGATACCGGTTCGCGTATGGACGATGTGATCTACGAGGAGTTCAAAGGTACCGGCAACATGGAAGTGCATCTTGATCGTCGGATTGCTGAGAAACGTATCTTCCCGGCCATCAATATCAACCGCTCAGGCACCCGCCGTGAAGAGCTGTTGATGAAACCGGATGAACTGCAGAAGATGTGGATTCTGCGTAAAATCCTCCACCCCATGGATGAACTGGCCGCGATGGAGTTTCTGTTCGATAAACTCAAGGTCAGTAAGACCAATGACGAGTTCTTCGATGCCATGAAGGGTTGATGCCGCCCCAAACAGACAGTTTACTAGGATTAGAAAAGTTCGCAAACGAACGCAAGTATGTATCAGGACTTGATCTAATGCAGTGCCTTAAACAGCCCAGTTAATAAAAGCGCGCGTCTTACCCCGGCAATCAACTGTCCGATTTTTGTTTGCGTCATTTGCAGACCTCTTTTGTTTTCCTATCTGCCGGTTTCTTAGCTCGACTATACTGAAGAGAGGGTGTGGCTAAGCTGCGGGCAGTCGGTTACAGTTGAACTTTCCACACTGATTCGACCAAACAATGAAAGCCATGATTCTGGCCGCAGGGCGTGGAGAGCGGATGCGGCCGCTTACGGACTCCATTCCGAAACCACTGCTCCCTGTCGCGGGCAAGCCACTCATCGTTCACCATATCGAAAGACTGGCGACAGCCGGTTACCGGGAAATCGTCATCAATCATGCCCATCTGGGAGAGATGATCGAAGAACGATTGGGCGAGGGGGATCAATGGGGGGTTGCTATCAACTATTCGGCAGAAGGTCATGCACTTGAGACGGGTGGTGGCATCTTTAATGCCTTACCCCTGTTGGGTGATTCTCCATTCCTGGTGATCAATGGGGATATCTGGTGTGATGTGAATCTTGCGGCACTCACACTTTCGCCAGAGGATCTGGCCCATTTGGTGTTGGTGCCCAATCCACTGCATAACCCGCAAGGTGATTTTTATCTGCAGGATAAACGTCTCTCTGACCGGTCTGGAGAGAAGTTAACCTTCAGTGGGATCGGTGTCTATGATCCTCAACTGTTTTGTGATTGTCGCGCCGGGGCATTTCCTTTGGCACCGCTGATTCGCCGGGCGATCAGCCTGGGCAGAGTCTCCGGTGAACGCCATTTGGGGGAGTGGATCGATGTGGGCACCCCGCAACGACTCGAAAAACTTGAGCAGAAACTCGACTCTTTCAGTAACAGTATCTAATTTTAAATAGGCACAGCATGGGCCAGGAGATTACCTCAAGTAATTTTACTGAAGCGGATATTGCTGAATTTCAGCGACGCTTGATTGTGGAAACCAGACTACTTGAAAGCTGGTTCAAAGAGGGTGTTTTCGACAGTCACGGAGATCTGTGTGGATTGGAGCTGGAAGCCTGTATTCTCAATCAGGCGGGTGAACCTGCCCCGCTTAATCAGCAACTGCTGGCTGGCCTGGATGATCAGTTTGTCGTGCCCGAACTGGCAACCTTCAATGTCGAGATCAATACCACCCCTCGTCGGCTACAGGCCGATGCACTGGACCGGATGTTTGAGGAGTTGCAGGGTATCTGGCGCGAATGCAACGGACAGGCCGAAAGTCTCTCTGCAAGAATGGGTATGGTGGGTATTCTGCCCAGTCTGCGACAAGCCGATCTCAGTCTTGAAAACATGTCCCCGCTGAACCGCTATCGGGCACTCAACGATCAGGTGTTTAAATTGCGCCGGGGGCAGCCGGTGGAGTTGCATATCGATGGGCGGGAGACGCTGGATCTCTGCCATGATGATGTGATGCTGGAATCAGCCGCCACCTCTTTTCAGATTCACCTGCAGGTGGCGGCCAACCAGGCGGCAAAACTCTACAATCTGTCAAAAATCGTATCGGCACCGATGGTCGCCTTGAGCGCAAACTCACCCTACCTGTTTGGCAGAAGCCTGTGGGACGAGACCAGGATTCCACTGTTCGAGCAATCCATATCCGTGGGCGCTTCAGATTTGACCAAGCGGGTGAGCTTTGGCATTCGCTATCTCTATCAATCAATGATGGAGAATTTCAGTGCCAATCTCCAGCGCTATCCGGTATTACTGCCCAGACTGATGGACGAGCCGGTGGAGCGGTTGGCCCATCTGCGCCTGCACAATGGCACCATCTGGCGCTGGAACCGCCCCCTGATCGGTTTCAACGAACAACAGCAACCCCATCTGCGGATTGAACATCGGGTCGTGCCGGCGGGTCCAACTCTACCCGATATGATTGCCAATGCGGCTTTCTATTTCGGTCTGGTTACCGGGCTGGCAGAGCAGTATCAGCAGCCGGAGCGTGAAATGGGTTTCATCAGAGCGCGCAGTAACTTCTACCAGGCGGCCCGCTTCGGTTTGCAGTCGCAGCTCTATTGGTTTGGTTGGCAGAGTATTCCGGCTGACCGGTTGATTGCGGAGCAGTTGCTGCCGATAGCAAAAAGAGGACTGCGATCACTGAATATCGATCCCCTGTCGGTGGAGCATTGGCTGGGTATCGTCGAAGCGCGGGTCAAACGGGGGATCAATGGGGCTGGCTGGCAAAAGCAGTGGGTAGCCAACTATGGTTTGGATATGCAGGGTTTGACCCTGGCTTACCTGGAACGGCAGGAGAGTGGTAAACCGGTTCATGAGTGGAGTGTTTAAATGTTATCGGTGCTGTGGAAATCATGTTAACCCAATACGACCATATTCCTGACGGGCTGCTCATGCTGGAAGCCGATATGCTGATCGGTCAATTGCCAGGACCCAGCTTGATACACCTTCCCGGTCGCAAACCTCAACCACTGTTCGTTTCTGTCTTGATGCATGGTAACGAGCACGTGGGGTGGGAGGCGATTCGCCTGCTGCTGAAGCGCTATCAGGGGGGGAAGGAGTTGCCCCGTTCCTTAAGTCTGTTTATCGGAAATGTCGCAGCAGCGGCAGAACATAAGCGGCTGTTGCCCGGACAGCCGGACTATAACCGGGTTTGGCCAGGTTGCCAGGCTGCGGAAACCGCAGAGCGGCGGATGATGGCTCAGGTGGTCGACTTGATGCGCGAGCGGAAGCCGTTTGCCAGTGTTGATGTGCATAACAATACCGGTCTGAATCCGCACTACGCCTGTGTCAACAAGCTGGACAGTGCTTTTCTCCATCTGGCGCTGCTTTTCTCCCGCACCGTAGTCTATTTCCTCAGGCCCAAGGGGGTGCAGTCGATGGCGTTCGCGGAGCTCTGCCCGTCGGTTACTCTGGAGTGCGGTAAGGTGGGCAGCGCCCATGGGGTTGAGCATGCTCTGGAGTATCTCGAGGCCTGCCTGCACTTGGCCGAGCATCCTCAACACCCGGTGGCCCATCAGGATATCGATCTGTTCCATACGGTGGCGCAGGTCAAGGTGGCCGGGAATACCCGATTCGGATTCGCCCCGGGTGAGAGTGAACTGGTGTTTGATCCTGATCTGGATCACATGAACTTTCGCGAGCTGCCTGCCGGTACCCTGTTCGGTTGGGTCAATGGTCGGGGTATCGAAGCGCTGGATGTCAGGGATGAGCAAGGTGCTGAAGTGGCCAGGGACTACTTCCAGATCGATGATGGCCAGCTCTGTCTCAATCGATCGGTGATGCCTTCGATGCTGACCAAGAATCTGGAGGTGATCCAGCAGGATTGCCTCTGTTATCTGATGGAGCGCTATACCGCCCACCTGGATGATCAGTGAGCGCAGCGCTCTCTGGGACTATTTCAGGGAGTACCAAAAACGACCAAGTAACTCATGCAGCCCAAAGGAGATGTTCATCACGGCGCTCGCACTGGGGATGAGCCGTTCGTGCAATGGTCGTCTGGCACTCTGATGGTATTCAAAATTGGTCGGAGCTGCGATGGCATCAACCCCATGACGCTGCAAGGCGTAGAGCGCTCTCGCCATGTGGGCCGCATCGGTGACCAGGATCACTCGCTCAATCTCCAGACCGTCGAGCAGTCTGGCCACATAGCGGGCATTCTCCCAAGTGTTTTTACTGCGTTTCTCCAGGTGCTGCACAGAGATGCCAAAATCCCGGTTTAACACCTGTTCCGCAATCACCGCTTCCGCAACCCCTGTTCCATCCGGTTTGCCGCCGCTGGGAATCACTGGCAGACCGGTTTGGCGTGCGATCGTGGCCGCATATCTGAGTCGGCTCAGGTGGCGCATGCTGGTCGTGTCCGAGGTATATTCCGGGGCCTCACGATAGCGTCCGGCCCCGAGAACAACGATCGCCGACGCCTGGCTTTCAGAGAGTTGCTGCCTGCTCAGGGGAGGGTAT
>JAHRHW010000016.1 GCA_019100305.1 Candidatus Thiodiazotropha taylori
CACCAATCCGATCACCATTCCACCGATGTTCTATTTTGCCTACCAGGTCGGCATCATGCTCACCGGGGAGACCGCCTCCCTGGAACCCTTTCAGTTCACACTTGAGTGGCTGCAGAGTGTCGGTTCTGAGATCCTCATCCCCTTGATCCTGGGCTCATTGGTATGTGCCACTGTCTCTTCGATTCTGGGCTACAGTCTGATTCTGTGGGTCTGGCGCTGGCACGCTGTGGAAAAATGGAAGAACCGCCGGCATAGCAAGCATAGCAGCGCCTCGGCCAAGCTATCCGAATAACCACCCACTCCGGGTGGCCTGCACGAGAAACCTCTTACCCGCATCACACTTAGCTTAAGCACCAAATCTCATTGCATCACGTTTTGTCAAAGGTTTTTGGTGGGGCATGGCCCCACCCTACACCATGATTTCAACCGTATGGTGGGGTGATGCCCCACCAAATAGCGCTTAATTAAGTACCATTCGCCTCTTAGCCCTCTGTCAACTTGCCATCGATCAAGTGCAAGGTACGGTCCATGCGTTGGGCAAGATCCGCATCGTGGGTCACCACGATGAAGCTGATATTGAGTTCCTGATTGAGCTGCAGCATCAGTTCGTAGACCTGATCGGCAGTTTTTCTATCCAGATTGCCCGTTGGTTCGTCCGCCAACACACAAGCCGGATGGTGGACCATGGCACGCGCCAGGGCAGCCCTCTGCCGCTCTCCACCTGATAGCTCATTGGGTTTGTGGTGCATCCTCTCCGCCAGTCCAACCTGTTGCAGCATCTCGCTTGCCCGCTCGCGGGCATGATTGACCCCATCTCCACCAATCATCAGAGGCATCGCCACATTTTCCATCGCGGTGAATTCCGGCAACAGATGGTGAAATTGATAGACGAAACCCATGTTACGATTACGCAACACACCCTTTTCCCGTTCATTGAGACCGAGCAGATCCTGACCGCATAACCTGACACGGCCGGAATCCGCTTTGTCCAGTCCGCCCAAGCAGTGCAGCAGGGTGCTTTTTCCCGACCCGGATGAGCCGACGATGGCTACCCGTTCACCGGCAGAGAGCTTCAGATTGACGCCTTGCAACACCTCCACATGAAGTCCTCCCTGGGAGAAGGTACGAACCAGATCATTCGCCTCAAGAACAAGCTCTTCACTACTCATATCGCAACGCCTCGGCAGGCTGGGTTCGGGAGGCCTTCCAGGCAGGATAGAGGGTCGCCAGCAGGGTAATCAGAAAAGCCATACCCCCAATCAACAGTATGTCGCTGGTATGGGGATCCGAGGGTAGCTTGGTGATGTAGTAGATACTCGGATCGAGAAAATCGACGCTTAAAGCCTGTTCGATCCGGCTGACGATCTCCTCCACATTGTGCGCAAGCAACGTCCCTCCCAACATGCCGAAAATGTTACCGACGATTCCAATCGTCGCACCCTGAACCATGAAGATTCCCATGATCGAACCCGGTGACGCTCCCAGGGTGCGCAGAATTGCAATGTCCGACTGCTTGTCGGTCACCACCATCACCATGGTTGAAACGATATTGAAGGCCGCTACGGCAACAATCAGCGAAAGAATGATGGTCATCATGCGTTTCTCAGTACGCAGCGCCGAGAAGAAGTTGCGATGCTGCATGGTCCAGTCACTGATCCGGTAGTAACCCCCCATCTTCATGGCCAACTCACGCGAAACCTGTGGTGCCAGATAGAGATCATCCAGTTTCAATCGAACTCCGGTCACTCCATCCTGCAGACGCATCAGCTTTGCTGCATCTTTGATATGCAGAATTGCCACACCCCGGTCATACTCCCCCATTCCAACCTGAAAGATCGCGCTGACGGTGAGACGCTTCAGGCGCGGCATGATACCTGCGGGCGTCACATTGACCTGAGGAGTGACCAGCGTCACCCGGTCACCAACCCCAACCCCCAGCACATTGGCAAGCTCTCTGCCGAGTACGATGCCATAGCTGCCGGGCTTCAGGGTCTCAATCGTGCCGCGGGTTATGGAACTGATGACATCCGACACCTCGCCCTCCTGCTCCGGCAGGATGCCTCGCAACAGCACCCCACTGACCTTCTGCCCGCTGATCAGCATGCCCTGCCCCTCCACATAAGGTGCCTTGCCGACCACATGGGGAAACTTCGCGGCTTCGGATTCCACGCTGCGCCAATCGGCGAGTTCCCCATTCACCCCGGAGATGGTTGCATGGGAGGCCATACCGAGTATCCGTTCGCGGATCTCCTTATGGAATCCATTCATCACCGAGAGCACCACGATCAGGGCGACAACCCCAAGCATGATCCCTACCATCGAGATCACAGAGATGAAGGAGATAAAGTGATTTCGCCGCTTTGCGCGTGTGTAGCGCAGGCCGATATAGAATTCGATCGGTTTAAACATAGCTCGGCATTAAAACATAAAGTACGAATAATCCGCATAGACTAGGCAAAAAAAATACCATTTGATCGAATTCAACCTGTGAATACGCTGAATAGTGTTAGCTGGGTCAGAGTTTTATCTATTTCACGCTTTTATTTCAGCTTAATTACTCATGCTTTCCTATAGTTAGGCAAGAGTGCTATATTCCTTCATGAAGAGACAAATTCGGAGTTGCTCAGATGAGTTTTCGCATTACCGCCCTATCCATCACAATGTGTGCCTGCCTGTTACCCAATTCAGCTGTGGCTGAAGTTCTGTTGATAGACTCTATCAATTCTGCCCCCATCAACAGTGAGGAAGGCATTCCACGCCCAACCCGCAGCATGACAATGGATCAGGTCAGTCAGCGTTTCGGACAACCCAGTACCACGCATTCAGCGGTTGGTGATCCACCGATTACCCGTTGGGACTATCCAAGCTATTCCGTCTTTTTTGAATACGATCATGTGTTGACTTCTGTACTACACCGCTGATATTGCCTAATCGCCCGCGGCCTCCTGCAACCGCGCCAACGGGCAATTTCAACCACAATAACAGAGCTTTGCAGAGCCACCTCTGCAGAGCTTTGGCATGGCCCGATTATTACCTGCCTGATGGGCAGCAGTACCTAATCTGCAGGGCACTTCCGGCTGGATTACCTCACCCGCCTCATCAATCCCCCCACAGTTGTCACGGAAGCAATTCTTGACAATTTTACTAAGTTTTTTATACTCCTCGCCAATTCAACGCTTAAACGTCCAACTGCAGTTCTCCGGTCTGCCAGGTAGTACAGATGACAAACCAAACATCAGCGGCATTGATGCACTCCATTATCCAACGTATCGCCACTGGCCCAGAATTGAGTAAAGACATCTCCCTGGATGAAGCCAGAGATGGGATGTCTGCCATTCTGCGCGGTGAAATCGATGATGTGCAAACTGCCATCTTTTTGATTGCCCTGCGCATGAAACGGGAGACGGACGATGAAAACAAAGGCACGCTTGAAGCTATTCTGAATATCTCAGAGAGCCGCGCAGCCGATGTCGATGAGCTGATCTCCCTGGCCGATCCTTACGATGGTATGAACAGGAACCTGCCGATTGCGCCGATGATTCCAGTGGTGCTTGCCGCCTGCGGACTCCCCTGTGTCAGCCACGGGCTTGATGCGGTCGGCCCAAAATTCGGCATCACCCATCGACACGTCCTGCAGGCCGCCGGTATCGATGTGGACATGGATCTCGATGAGGCAGTAAAGCGTATCGAAAATCCTGATCTGGGCTGGGCCTATTTGGATCAGAAGACCTTTTGTCCCGGCCTGCACGATCTCACCGGCCTGCGACAACGCATCATCAAACGCCAGGTCTTGACCACGGTTGAAGTGCTGGCGAAACCGATTACCGCAAAGCAAAAGACCCATCTTCTCACCGGCTATGTACACAAACCCTACCCGGCCAAATACGCCTCACTGGCACGTTTTGCGGGCTTCGAGGGCTGCCTGCTGGTGAGAGGTACCGAAGGTGGTGTGATCCCTTCACTAAGGCAGCAGGGGATGATCTTTCGCTATGACAATAGGAATCAGGAGAGTCCGGTCGAGCTATCACCGACAAGCCTGTCGATTCAACAGAGTGTTCGAGCGGTTCCGCTTCCGGATGATCCATCCATCAAAAGCAGTGACGATGAGGTCGCCCGGATCACCGATATCGGCAAAGCGGCGGAATTTGCCGCCGAGACCGGACTTGATGCGTTGCGGGGAAAACCGGGGCCTGCCTATGACTCACTACTCTACAGCTGCGCCATCACTCTCTGGCATAGCGGACGCCATGAAACGCTGGAGCAGGCCGCAGCCCAGGTGCGGCAGGTTCTCGATTCCGGACAGGCAGCGGACCGTCTGGTATAGCCGGAGATTGCAGATGACAGAGAGATGGATCAAGGTTACTGATATGGCTGGACTGCCGCCGGGCAGTATGAAGCGTTTTGATTTCCAACAACATCAATACCTGATCGTGAATGTTGATGGCAAGATTTATGCGGTTGACGACCAATGCACCCATGAAGACGTATCCCTCTACCTTGGTTGCATCGAGGATCACAACATAAAATGTTCACTTCACGGCAGCCGGTTTTGCCTGAAAACCGGAAGACCTTTGGAAGAGCCCGCAGACGAGCCAATTGGCACATATCCCGTCAAGATCGACGATAATCAAATCCTAATACAGCCCAAATTTTAATTAAACACACGGTTTTGGTGATCTAGATCAAAAATCAATTGGTTCCCACACTAGCGAAATCAGGGTAATTACTATATATTTGCCCACATAAAAATATCCGCCTTGTATTTAGGCTTTATAATTTCACCACCAAATAAAAGTTCCGGGGGTATATCCGGTGAAATACCTATTCATGTTGGCCATCGCATTCTGTATGACCCTGTTTTGGCAAACATCCAACATTGCTGACAGAACCCCCAACCTTCAGAGTTTCGAACAGGAACAGGTGATTATCAAAAAGCCTCAAGCCTCTTGAGTGCAATTCAGGCATTTAGAGAATCACGGTTTCCACTTCCCACACCGGTATCCTGAGATACTGAAATCTGCATAAAACCTCTCGTCATATAAGCCACTACGGCAGAGCTGTAGCGTGATCTATTTCAGATTTCTGCCTTCATTGCAGATCGATATTGAACAAACCCTTGTCTCCACCGGTCACTATTTGGGAATATTAACCCATGCTCATCAGCAAAACGGCAAACCAAGAGATTGATCGCTTTTTTTGTTGAGACTCCTGAGTGAATTCAGGTATGGTTGGTGGGCTGTAAGATTACGATAACGATAAAACGACTGAATCTGTGACAACCGCACCTTCAAGCCACTCTGTGGCGACCTTTGAAGCCAAATCTCTGGCCTGTATCCGGGATGACCGTATGCTGTTCGAAGGTCTCGATTTCACCATCAACCCTGGTCAGGCACTGGTCCTGGAGGGTAGAAACGGCAGTGGCAAAACCTCCCTGTTGAGAATTTTGTGCGGTATTCGCCTACCCGAAGCCGGAGACCTGCTTTGGCAAGGTGAAGATATTTTTCAGTTGGGGCCCGAATTCCATGAGCATATTGCCTATCTGGGCCATAAGGATGGCTCAAAGCTGGATCTGACACCTTTGGAGAATCTGCGAATCGCCAAAGGCCTGGGCAAGGCCCGGCAGGATATCGATCTGGAGGAGGCATTGGAGCAGGTCGGACTGTACGGTTTCGAAGATGTACCCACCCGAAATCTTTCTGCGGGCCAGCAGCGCCGACTCGCGATTGCCCGCCTGCTGGTCACGGATGCAAAACTGTGGATTCTCGATGAGCCTTTCACATCACTTGACCGCAAGGGTATCGAACATATGGAGCGACTCTTCGAGGGACACCTCAACAATGGTGGCATGGCGGCTATGACGACCCATCACCGTATCGGTTTTAAGGATGAGATCGAGCTGGTACGTATCAATCTTTCTGAACGATGAGTACCCTCTCCCTGACAAGCGCCTTCAGCCTGCTCCTGAAAAGGGATCTGGTGCTCGCCTATCGCAGACGCTCTGAACTGATCAATCCGATGCTCTTCTTCGTCCTGGTGACGGCCATGTTCCCGCTGGGTATCGGCAACGATCCCAAACTGATCGAGGCAGTCGGACCTGGGGTGGTATGGGTCGCCGCCCTACTCGCTTCGCTACTCTCACTGGACAGCATGTTCCGCTCCGATTTCGAAGATGGCTCGCTGGAACAGTTTATGCTCAGCGCCCATCCAGTCTCGATCCTGGTATTGGCAAAGATCCTTGCCCACTGGTTGGTAACCGGCCTGCCGCTGTTTATCGTGGCGCCACTGCTGGCCGTCCTATTGAACATTCCCGCCAGCGCCATTCCCACCCTGATGCTGACGCTGATCCTGGGCACACCGGTGCTCAGTCTTATCGGTTCAGTCGGGGTGGCGCTGACTGTCGGTTTACGACGGGGTGGCGTCATTCTCTCGCTGCTGGTACTACCCCTTTATGTACCTGTGTTGATATTTGGTACAGATGCTGTCAAAACAGCCATAATCGGTATACCGACCACCGCACAGATCTCCATCCTGGGGGCGATGCTGGTCGGTTCCCTGGTGCTGGCGCCCATGGCCACTGCCGCCTCATTGAGAATCAGTCTGAGTTAATATGATCATACGTTTCTTTCATCAAATGGGTTCACCACGCTATTTCTATAATGTAGCGGGCAAACTGGTGCCCTGGTTCATGGTCAGTTTTCTGATCACCCTGGTGTTCGGCCTCTACTACGGCTTGTTCGTTGCTCCGCCCGATTATCAGCAGGGTGAGAGCTACCGCATCATGTACATCCACGTACCCTCTGCCTGGATGTCCATGTTCATCTATGTGGTGATGGCGGTATCCGGATTGATCAGCCTGGTCTGGCGGATAAAAATGACGGAAATCGTGGTTATCAGCAGCGCAGCCGTAGGTGCATCGTTCACCTTTCTCGCCCTGGCCACAGGCTCCCTCTGGGGTAAGCCCATGTGGGGTACCTGGTGGGTCTGGGATGCACGTTTGACCTCGGAACTGATCCTGCTATTTCTCTATCTCGGCATCATCGCTCTGCACAGCGCCATCGAAGACAAGCGGGTTGCTGCCCGGGCGGTCTCCATCCTCGCTTTGGTCGGGGTGGTCAACATACCGATCATTCACTATTCCGTGGAGTGGTGGAACACCCTGCACCAGCCCGCATCGGTGACAAAATTCGATAAACCCTCCATGGATATCAGCATGTTGATCCCACTGCTGACCATGGCAATCTCGTTTAAACTTTACTACGGCGCTGTGGTCTTAATGCGCGCGCGCGCAGAAATTGTGGAACGGGAAAGGAACAGTCGCTGGGTTCAGGAAATGGTTGAACAGGAGGCGAAATGAGCGAGTTTTTCGCAATGGGTGGCTATGCAGTCTATGTCTGGCCCTCTTTTATCCTGGCGTTCATCGTACTGGTTGCCAATGTTGTGGCACCTCTCCGTCAACGTAAGCGCGCCTTAACTGATATCGCCCGTAAACTACGTCGGGCCAGGAAAGTACAAAATGAATCCCATACGTAAGAAAAGACTCACCCTGATCGGCCTTATGGTAGCCGGTATCGGTGTCGCTACCTGGCTGGCACTGAACGCCTTCGATGAGAACCTGATGTTCTTCTTTTCACCCTCTGAAGTGGTTGAAGGCAAGGCGCCGGAGGCACATCCGTTCCGCATTGGCGGCCTGGTACAATCCGACAGTGTCAAGCGCAAGCCCGATGGTCTGACCACCGCATTCTCAGTGACCGATAATGCCGAGGCGGTGACTGTTGAATATACTGGCATTCTTCCCGACCTGTTTCGTGAAGGACAGGGTATCGTCGCCATGGGTCAACTCAATCAGGACGGCATCTTCATCGCCAGCGAAGTACTGGCCAAACATGATGAAAACTACATGCCTCCGGAGGTCGCCGAGTCTCTGAAAACCGCCCATGACGAGGCAGTCGCCAATCCTCAGCCCCAGGCCAGCGTACAATGATCCCTGAACTTGGTCACTTTGCCTTAATTTTGGCACTCTGCCTGGCGGTCACCCAGGCAATCGTGCCTTTGGTCGGCTCCTATACCGGGAATAACGCCTGGATGGCCGCTTCCCGAAGTCTTGCCTGGGGCCAGTTCGTGTTTCTAACCATTTCACTGCTGATCCTGACCAACGCTTTCCTGAGTAACGACTTTTCCGTCGTCTATGTGGCTCAGCACGGTAACACCAAATTGCCGGACATCTACAAGATATCCGCCGTATGGGGTGCCCATGAGGGATCCCTGCTGCTGTGGGCATTTCTGCTTGCCGCCTGGAGTGTGGCGATTGCCGCCTTCAGTCGCAACCTGCCACTGGAGATGGTCTCCCGGGTACTCGCGGTGATGGGTATGGTAAGCATCGGTTTCATGCTCTTCATGCTGCTGACCTCCAATCCTTTTGACAGAACCTTCCCCGTTCCCTTGGAGGGCGGTGAACTCAACCCCATGCTGCAGGATCCGGGGCTGGCGATCCACCCACCGATGCTCTATATGGGCTATGTGGGCTTTTCCGTCGCCTTTGCATTTGCCATTGCCGCTCTGCTCGGCGGTCGACTGGACGCCTCCTGGGCCCGCTGGTCACGCCCCTGGACAACCATCGCCTGGGTGTTTCTGACCCTCGGCATCGTGCTCGGCAGCTGGTGGGCCTACTATGAGCTGGGCTGGGGTGGCTGGTGGTTCTGGGATCCGGTGGAAAATGCCTCCTTCATGCCCTGGCTGGTCGGTACGGCATTGATCCACTCCCTGGCTGTGACAGAAAAACGGGGCGCCTTCAAAAGCTGGACGGTACTGCTGGCGATCTCCGCCTTCTCGCTGAGTCTGCTCGGCACCTTTCTGGTACGTTCCGGGGTGCTGACGTCCGTACACTCGTTTGCCTCTGATCCGGCCCGTGGTGTATTTATCCTGATCTTCCTGTTGATTGTCATCGGTGGCTCTCTGCTGCTCTACACCTGGCGTGCCCCCTATATCTCAAGTGGCGGAAGATTTGATCTGATCTCCCGTGAGACCTTTCTGCTCGGAAACAATCTGCTACTTTCGGTGTTTGCCGCTTTGGTACTTCTCGGCACCCTGGCGCCACTGATTTACGACGCTTTGGAGTTGGGCAAGATCTCAGTGGGTTTCCCCTGGTTCAACAAGATGTTTCTGCTGACCACTCCCTTCCTGGCTCTGTTGATGGGCATCGGCTCCCTATCCCGATGGAAACACGCCGAACCCTCACTGCTGATCAAGCAGTTGAAGGTGGCCTTTGTCGTCAGTGTCGCATTCGGTTTGGTCAGTCTGCTGCCGATGTTCTCCGGCGGTAACTGGCTGGTAGGTCTGGGTATGGGGCTGGCCCTGTGGGTCGCCGCCTCGCACATCGTCAACGTCCGCGACCGGTTGAAGAACAAGAAGGGCTTCAATGGATTCTGGCAGGATTTCAAAACCGGCGGTAGAAGCTATTACGGTATGATCCTGGCCCACCTGGGTGTTGCCATGTTTATCGTCGGTGTCACCATGGTCTCCAATTTCGGTGAGGAGCATGATGTCCGCATGAGTCCCGGGGATGTCAGTGAAATTGCCGGCTACGAGTTCCGATTTGATGGTGTACAGCGAGTTCCCGGCCCGAACTATAACGCCCATCGAGGAAGTTTTCAGGTTTCCCACAACGGTGAAGCTTTCATTACTCTGGAGCCGGAAAAACGGACCTATTTCGTACAGACACGTCCCATGACGGAAGCCTCCATCGATTGGGGCTTCACCCGAGATCTCTACGTCTCACTGGGAGAGCCTCTGGGTGGTGGCGACTGGAGTCTGCGTCTCTACTACAAGCCCTATGTACGATGGATCTGGCTGGGTGGTGTGCTGATGAGTCTGGGCGGCATCCTGGCTATCACAGATCGACGCTATCGCACCGCCAAAGTACGCTCGCCAGAGATGGTCAACAGCGCTGCAGCAGCGGCGCCAGCATCAGGGAGTTAATTCTGTCATGAACCGCTATTTGCGTTATTCCGTGCCGTTGATCGTCTTCGGGATAATTGCCGTTTTTCTTTATAAAGGGCTGGGCATGAACCCCAGGGAGATCCCCTCGCCCCTGATCGGCAAATCGATACCGGAATTCTCCCTGCCCTCGGTGGAAAGCGCCCAGACCATGATCAATGATCAGAACCTCAAGGGTAAGATCTACCTGTTGAATGTCTGGGCAACCTGGTGCGTCTCCTGTCGTGCTGAGCACGACACCCTGGTACACCTTGCCCGTTCAGGAAAGGTGGAGATCGTAGGGCTCAACTGGAAGGATGAGCGGGTCAAGGCACAGGCCTGGTTACAGCAGCTGGGCGACCCCTATACGGTCAACATATTTGACCAAAAGGGGCGCACCGCCATCGATCTCGGTGTCTATGGCGCGCCAGAAACCTTTCTGGTCGATGCTGATGGCATCATCCATTACAAACACGCAGGCCCCCTAACTCTGGGCGTGTTCAACGAAACCTTGCTTCCCATGATCAATGATTTGAAAGCCAAAGGATCATAACGTGCGCCTATTTCTGTTTAGTTTTATCTACCTTCTGGGTCTGACTGCCCTGCAAGCCGCAACCCTCGCGGAATATACCTTCGAGGATCCGGCACAGGATGAGGACTTTCGCGAAATCATTGAAGAGATGCGCTGCCTGGTCTGTCAGAACGAATCGCTGGCAGGATCCAATGCGGAACTGGCGATTGACCTGAGAAACGAAATCTATGACATGATGAAGGGTGGTCAGAGTAAAGGGGAGATCATCGATTTCATGGTTGCCCGTTATGGTGACTTCGTCCTCTACAGTCCCCCTGTCAAACCAAGCACCTACCCCATCTGGTTTGGCCCGTTAATCGTTTTTCTGATCGGCGGTGTGGTTCTGTTCCGTATTATCAAGCGCAAAAACCAGAGCAGCGAAACAGAACTGAGTGAGGCAGAACAACAAAGACTCGAAAAGCTTCTGAATCAGTCGAACGAACAAAGAGACACGAATCAATGACCCTATTCTGGATGATTATTGCCGGACTGACCGTCCTGGCAATGGCTTTTGTCGGCCTGCCGTTATTAAGAAAAGAGGTAACCGATAAAATCACCTCTGACGAACTCAATCTGGCTGTCTTCAAACAGCAGCTTGAGGAGTTGGACAGCGATCTTGAAGCGGGCAATCTGGACCAGAACCGCTATGATGCAGCTCGCAAGGACTTGGAGAAATCCCTGTTAACCGATGTCTCAACTCCAACTCCCGACTCCAGCATTCAGGAGAGCAGCCGTTCAGGGCGTATCATGGCGGGTACTGCACTGTTGATTCCGCTTGCTGCCTGGCTGCTCTACGACTTACTGGGCACCCCAGAGATCATCAACCATCTGGCTCAACAACCGGCAGCAGGCACAACCCAGCAGACAGCGCAGAGCCATTCCGGTGGTATGGAAAACCTTCCGCCTATGGATGAATTGGTCAGAAAGCTGGCGGAAAAACTGCAAGAGAACCCGGACAATCAGGACGGCTGGGTCATGCTGGGCCGCAGCTATATGGCCCTCAATGATCACTCTGCAGCAATCAACGCCTACCAGCGTGCGATGGAGATGAATGACCAGCGCGTGGATCTGCTGTTGGCCTATGCAGAAGCCATCGCCGCTACAACCGGTAACGATTTTACTGGACGTGCGGCACCAATGATCGAAAAGGCCTACCAACTGGAACCGGAAAATCCTAACGTACTCTGGTTGGCCGGTATCCTGGCTTATCAATCCACCGATTATCAATCGGCAATCCTGCGTTGGGATACGCTGCGCACCAGCCTCACACCACAGAGTGCTGAGCTTGAATCGGTGAACAGCGCTATCGACGATGCGCGAAAACAGCTGGGTATGCCGCCGGAAGAGGCAGAGCTGCCGAGTATCGTGAAGAAACAGCAACCCAAAGCCAAACCCGAACCAGCTGCAGCAGCGGCCAACGAGGCCATAAAGGTCGCCGTATCCCTGTCGCCTGATCTGCAGGCCAAGACCAAACCGAATGACCTGGTGTTCATCTATGCCAAGGCGGTCAGCGGTCCACCCATGCCACTCGCCGCCGTCAGAAAAAAGGTCAGTGACCTGCCGATTTCAATCAGCCTGGATGACAGCATGGCGATGATGCCACAGATGAAGCTCTCCGGTTTCAATGAAGTCGTGGTCGGTGCCAGGATCTCCATGTCTGGCAGCCCTACCGCTCAGGCTGGAGACCTTGAAGGCGAGATTCAGCCAGTTGCCCCCGGGTCTGCTGAGACAGTTCAGGTTGTGATCAATTCGGTTCACCCCTAATTATTCCCTAGTGGCAAAGACTGCGGCAACTCGAGCCTTTGCCGGATCAGGGCCCAATCTGCCCTAACCCACAGCCGCCACAGAACCTAAATGGCTTATAGGGCAGCATCCAAGCTGGCCATTGTCATGATTTTTTGAAAAATCAGGCTGTTTTATGCCAATCTACTGCGTGAGCTCAACAACTTCAGATAGTTGATTGATATACTGGCAACAAACATAATCAATAACACTTAGCCGACGCCTCTGATGGCTATAAAATCCGGCATGTTCAGCTGATAGGAGTCACGATGGCCAATTACTCTACCCATGATATCCACAATATCGCTCTGGTCGGACATGCCGGCTCAGGAAAAACGAGTTTGATCGAAAGCCTGCTGCACCGATCGGGCATGATCAAGACGAAAGGGACAGTTGAACGGGGCGACACCGTCTGTGACAGCGACGATCTGGAAAAAGATCTGCAACACTCCCTGGATATCGCCATCACCCACCTGAGTCATAAAAACAAACAGGTCAATATCATCGACACCCCCGGATACGCGGATTTTCTCGGTCGGGGTATCAGCATCCTGCCAGCCGTGGAATCGGCGATGGTCGTAATCAATGCATCGACCGGTATCGAACCGGTTACCATTCGCATGATGGATGCCGCCAAGCGACGCAACCTGTGCCGGTTTATCATCATCAATAAGATCGATTCAGAGGAAGTCGACCATGAGGCACTACTGGAGAGCCTGAAGGAGACCTTTGGTAAAGAGTGTCTGCCGATCAATCTGCCTGCAGAAAATGGTAAAAAGGTAATCGACTGCTACTTCCAACCGGGTGGCGACGCCACTGATATCTCTTCGGTCAGTCAGGCCCATGACAATCTGGTGGATCAGGTAGTCGAAGTCGATGAGGAACTGATGGAGCTCTACCTGGAACAGGGACAGGCGATTGAGCCGGAACAGCTACACGACCCATTTGAGAAGGCCTTGCGTGAAGGCCATCTGATCCCGGTCTGTTTTACTTCGGCAGAGAATGGTGCCGGAATCGATGAGCTTTTGAATCTGTTCGCCAAACTGATGCCAGACCCTACAGAAGGCAACCCTCCCCCATTCATGAAGGGTGAAGGGGCTGACATGCAGCCTGTGGAAGTCTCTCCCGATGAGAGCAAACATGTGATTGGCCATGTCTTCAAAGTCATCAACGACCCCTACCGTGGCAAACTGGGCATCTTCCGCATTCACCAGGGCAAGCTGGAAGTCAATGCCCAGCTCTATATCGGTGATGCCAGAAAACCATTCAAGGTCAATCACCTCTACCGATTGCAAGGTAAAGAGCAGGAGGAGATGAAACAGGGTGTACCCGGCGACATCTGCGCAGTGGCCCGGATTGACGATATTCATTTCGATGCGGTGATACATGACTCCCACGATGAAGATCACCACCATCTACGCTCGATTGAGTGCCCATTACCGCTGTTTGGCCTGGCGATCACCACCACCAAACGAGGCGATGAGCAAAAATTGAGTGATGCTCTGCATAAACTGGAAGATGAAGACCCCTGTTTCCATGTTGAGCACAATGTCAGTCTCAATGAGACGGTGATGCGCGGTTTAGGCGAGCTGCATCTCGATGTACTGCTGCAGCAAATCAAGAATAAATACAGTGTGGAAGTGGAGACCCACCCACCCAGCATCGCCTATCGGGAGACCATAACCCGCAAAGCAGAGGGTCACTATCGGCACAAGAAACAGACCGGTGGCGCAGGCCAGTTCGGTGAAGTATTTCTGCGTATCGAGCCATTGGAGCGAGGTTCAGGCTTCGAGTATGTCAATGCGGTAGTTGGCGGAGCTATTCCAGGACAGTTCATTCCAGCGGTAGAGAAAGGGGTTAGAAGTGCCATGGAAGAGGGAGCGATCAGCGGCTTCACCATGCAGGACATAAGAGTTACGGTTTACGATGGTAAATTTCACTCTGTCGACTCCAAGGAGATCGCCTTTGTAACGGCGGGCAAAAAGGCCTTTCTGGAGGCCGTTGACAATGCTGGGCCAGTTATCCTCGAACCTATTGTCAACATCTCAATTACCACCTCTGACAGCTTCATGGGCGACCTGACGGGTGACCTGGCTGGACGAAGGGGCCAGATCAGCGGCACCGAGACCGGACGCAACAATACGCTGGTCATCAAAGGTCAGGCACCACTGGCGGAACTTGAAGGCTACTCTACCCAGTTGAAAGCTATGACGGGTGGTGAAGGCAGCTACACCATTGAGTTCAGCCATTACGAAGCGGTTCCGCCGAACATTCAAAAACAGCTGAGTAGCGCAAAACAGGCCTAAGCCTCTTTCGCAGCGAAACGAAAAAAACGGCAAGCCGATGTGATGTCCATACCCGGGCAACCATCGGCTTACTCATTTCAGTCACTAAGTAACTTTGCCTGCTCAGCGATGAGCAAGATCAACACAATCTAACCCCGCTGCAAAATTATTGGGAGCTGTTGAAGCTAATCACTTCCATTCCTCACCTCAACAGCCTGTCAGTTTTTCTTTAAAGACAACCCAACAGCCAATTACAGATTCGGAATCCAGGAACCTTTTGGTGTTTGTCTTGCCATATCACTGGCAATAAACAGTAGTCGATCAAGTAAGAAAGCTGCTCTTCTTAAGCGGTAGAATCGATTCCACTAAAGAGGGACACACACAGGAACAAATTTAATTATATAAACAAAAACCACAGCTACCTAATAATAGGTACAGTGAGTATATATTTATGAGTAATCACAGCTATTTCGTTCTAGGCAAAGCCACTTTCAACCTTAAAAAAAGATTAAAAAATATATTCACAGCCCAGTCTGAATGAACAATATTTTTATCTGTAAGATCCGTAAAAATAGTCGCCATTCGCATATCTTTCACAACATTTAGACCAACTTTTAAAATTATTGAAAAGCCTTGTTTGGTTCGGCCCCATGACTTTTGATTTAAATCAAGGCATCCCCCTATACGAACCGTTTTTATAGTCTACAGTAAGCAATAAAAAGAAAAGGGTTTTACTGGCCTCAATGTAGTGAAACCATGCAGTCCCCATACAATAAAAAATTGGGGTTGGGAGGAAGTCGTGTCCATCCTTGTCTTCATAAAGGCTTACCATTCTTTTTTTAAAAATGAGGGGTTCCATATTCGATAACCTGTCGTCTTTAATGCCATTGGATTATTGACGCGGCCGTCTATTGGAGCGCTTAAACTGTTCGTTCAACCCATCACAGGAGGGAGCTATGAAACGCTTCGGTAATGGTCGGTTCACCGCGATACTGGGGAGTGTTGCTGCGGGACTAGCTCTGATGTTGCAAGTCACTACAGCAGATGCCGCGAGACCGTCTGGTGAAATTGGTAAGGATTGGGGCAACCCAAAAGGACATGAGTGTGTGGAGTGTCACTGGCAGGAAGATCCAGGACTGACCATGGAGTGGAACAACAGTCAACACGGTCAAAGTGGCGTCAACTGCCTTGACTGTCATGAAGCCAAAGCTGACGATGTTGATGGCTTTGAACATGAAGGTCAGCGAATTTCAATTATTGTAACCCCTAAAGACTGCTCGAAATGCCATTCGGTAGAATTCGAAGAGATGGATGGTTCCCATCACTCCAAAGGCGGTCAAATCCTCGCATCCCTCGATAACCTCCTTGGTGAAGTAGTCGGCGGCCCTGCAGCAGTCAATGCAGGTTGCCGCCAGTGCCACGGCTCCAAGATCGAGATCGGTGAAGACGGCAGACCTCTGCCGACCACATGGCCCAACACCGGTATCGGCCGAATCAATCCTGATGGTTCTGCCGGTTCCTGTACTGCCTGTCATGGCCGTCACCGTTTCTCCAAAGCCCAGGCCCGTACACCGGATACCTGCGGTAAGTGTCATGTCGGTCCCGACCATCCTCAGATCGAGGTCTACAACGAGTCCAAGCACGGCATCATCTATCGCGCGAAAGTCGATGAGATGAACATGGAGTCGGATAAGTGGGTCGCCGGTGTCGACTACTCAGCAGCTCCTACCTGCGCCACCTGCCACATGAGCGCTGGCGGCAAAGAGGGTAAGACCCATAACGTAGGTGATCGTATCTCCTGGACTCTGCGTCCACCAATCTCTCAGAAGATCAACCTGATTCGTCTGGAGAACGGCAATGAGTTCGACGTCAAAGAGGGTAAGAAAATCCCCAAGGTCGGAGACAAGGCCAAGGGTTCTACCGTAGTCGAGGTCGTAACCTGGCAGGAACGTCGTAAGAAGATGCAGGAAGTCTGTAAAGCCTGTCACAGCGACAGTGTTATCAATGGTCACTACAACCAGTTCGATAACGTGGTCGAGCTCTATAATGAGAAATTCGCCAAGCCGATCGCTGCTGTCATGGGTGAGCTGAAGAAGAACGGCTATATCACCAAGGCCCCGTTTGACGACAAGATCGAATGGACCTGGTGGGAAATCTGGCATCATGAAGGCCGCCGCGCTCGTCACGGTGCGTCCATGAGTGGTCCTGACTACACCTGGTGGCACGGTATCTATGATGTAGCCAAGCACACCTACATGAAATGGATACCCGAGTTGAAAGAAGTGTCTATGAAGAAGGACGGCAACACCAAGTTCGCCGAAGCCATGCTCGACAAATACTTCAAGCCCATCGATGGTCATACCTGGTACTTTGAAGGTATGAGCAAGGAATCCATCGACAAGGTGCGTAAGGGTTTTGAAGAGCGCTACGGTAAAGGCGCACTGAAGTAACCCCCCTCACCCCCTTCAGGTGTTCCTGAAGGGGGTTTTTCTTTTCTCACAATCTTCCGCTCCCGTATTTTTCCAATGAGGTATTCAATGCTGCGATACTCAAGATACCTGGTTGTTGCTTTACTCGGTTGCAGCCTGTCCTTCTCAATCACGGCCAACAGCCAACAACAGACCCTGATCGAACAAGCCTTTCAACAGACAGAAGCCGGTGACCTGGAAACCGCTCAATCACTTCTGGAAGAGGCGATCAAGGAAGCACCCTCCTCCTCTCTGGCCTATACTCGTCTTGGTGGAGTACAACTGTTGCAACAGTCTTACTCCTCAGGCATTGAGAACTTTCAACAGGCGATCATGCTGGATCAATCCAATTCAGAAGCCTTCATCGGCCTGGCTGTCGCCTATCTGCACCTTGGAAGATATCAGCTGGCAAGAGAGGCCTTGAAACAGGCACAACAGCTGGATCCATCCAAAAAACAAGAAATTGACAAAGTTGTTACGTGGCTGAATCAACGCGCATCCAACAACTCGAACTCGATGCACTGATTCAGATTTCACCAGAGGAGATTTTCATGAAAAACAGAAAAGCACGGCTACTCGCATTGACAGCCGCGGTGATTTTCTCAGGCAGCCTGGTTGCGGAAGGTGTCCGCACTCCAAGCATGCTTGCCAATACTTGCGCCGGTTGTCATGGCACCCTGGGTGCCAGTGCCGGTGACTTAATGCCGATTATCGGTGGTATGGAAAAGGAGTTCCTGCAAATGATCTTGCTGGAATATAAAACCGGCGAACGGGACTCCACTATCATGGGCCGGATTGCCAAAGGCTATAGCGATGCGGAGCTGAAGGCTATCGCATCATTCATGGCGGATCAGGAGTGGGTCTCCAGCCCGGTGAAAACCGATGCCAAAATGGTGGCAATCGGTCAAAAGATACATGACAAGCAGTGTAAAACCTGCCATGAAGACAACGGCAGAGTGCAAGAGGATGAAGCCCCCCGACTGGCCGGACAGTGGCCGGAATATACCATGCACTACCTGGAATGGTGTCACAGCAAAGGGAAACGTTGCGCACCCCGCAAAATGGGCAAACGCGTCATGAAACTCTCCAAAGAAGAGTTGAAAGCCATGGCGGAATTTTATGCCAGTGAAAAGTAATTTTGGGGAGAATAATTAATGGCTATGTTCACGCGACGTAAATTTGTTAAAGCAGCCGGTGCTTGTACCGCTTTAGGTGCGTTGGCTTCAATCAGTGCCTGTACTGCGAATACACCAAAACGTGCATCCGGTGGTGGTAAAGGCCGGGTGATTGTCATCGGCGGCGGTTATGGCGGTGCCATCGCAGCGAAGTATATCAAGCTGGCTGATGCGGATATCGATGTCACCTTGATCGAAAGAGATAAAAAATATGTCTCCTGTCCGCTGAGTAATGAAGTGCTGGGCGGTGACAGAAACATCGACAGCGTCACTTTCGGTTACGACACACTGAAAAATAAAAGAGGCATCAATGTCGTCCAGGATGAGATCGTGGCAATCGATCCTGATAAACATACTGTCAAAGGCAAAAGCGGTAAACAGTATGACTACGACAAACTGGTCGTCTCCCCAGGTGTCGATTTCCGCTACGATAAAATTGATGGCTACGATGCCCAAGCAGCGGAGATAATTCCCCATGCCTGGAAAGCCGGGCCACAAACAGTAACCCTGAGAAAGCAGCTGGAAGCCATGAAGGATGGCGGTGTTTGCTATATCGCCGCACCACCCAATCCGTTTCGTTGTCCTCCCGGGCCCTATGAGCGTGCAGCGCAAATCGCACACTACTTCAAAATGCATAAGCCCAAGTCGAAGGTCATTATCCTTGATGCCAAGGATAAATTTTCCAAGCAGGGCCTCTTCATGCAGGGCTATAAGAAGTTCTACGGCGACATGGTGGAGTGGGTATCCGGCGCCGGTGGCGGTATCATCGAAGCAGTCGATGCAAACAGCCGCACCCTGGTCGGTGAAGTGGAAGAGTATAAAGGGGATGTTGTGAATCTCATACCGCCGCAGAAAGCGGGTAAGATCGCACAGATCGCCGGATTGGCGGACGACTCGGGCTGGTGCCCGGTGAATCAGAAGACATTCGAGTCCAAGCTGCATAAGGACGTCTATGTTATCGGTGACGCCTGTATTGCCGGTAAAATGCCAAAATCTGGGTACGCTGCCAACTCACAGGGCAAGGTCTGTGCCGCTGCAATCGTTGCGACACTGAACGGCCAGGAGCCCGGTGAACCTTCCTATGTCAACACCTGTTACAGCATTATCTCACCGGAATGGGGTATCTCTGTGGCGGCAGTCTATCAACTTGTGGATGGTAAGATCGTTGGTGTGAAAGGCGCCGGTGGCCTTTCGCCGATGAATGCCAGTGCTGCAACCCGGGCCATCGAGGCCAAATTTGCCCGAAGCTGGTTCAAGAACGTCACTGCTGACATGTTCACCTGAGCCTGACCACACACGGGGAACCTCGGATTGTGAAGAGGTTCCCCGTGCATCTGGTGAACCGATCCGGATCGCCTATATCTCACCTTTCAAGTAGTTCTGTCGAAGTGGTTCTGGAAACTTCTCAATCGCATATCTCAACATTGACCTGGGCATTCTCTGATAGTATGGATTGAGAAACTGTTGCGCCCGTTGTCGATCACGATTGCCCACTTCCCTGATCATCCAACCGACAGCTTTGTGAATTAGATCCTGCTGGTCCATGAGTAACCGTTCTGCAATCGCCAGCGCATCGTCATACTGCTGCTCCCTTATGAACCGGTAGGTTGCGATGATCGCGATTCGTCGTTGCCAAAGAGAATCGGAACTTGCCAGCTGGTAGAGAATTGTCCGTTCCCTGGTCAAAAGATAGGCACCTACGATCTGATAGGCAGAACTGTCCACCAGATCCCAGTTGTTGATGTATCGGGTATTATCAAGATAGTGCCTGAATATACGTTCGCGCAGCTTCTCATCGCCAGTCTCAAACTTTCTGACCAGAATCAGCAAGGCACACAAACGCTCTTCATGATAAGCGGACTTCAGACAACGCAGGACCTGCGTCAAAGACATCTGCTGAAAATCCCTGGCCTGCTGCCGGAGAATGGGGACGCGGATTCCCAGGAAACGATCCCCCTCCCCATAATCACCCTTGCCGGTTTTAAAAAAACGTCGGGACTTGGCAGCTCTCTCCGGACTGGCCAGGCTTTGCAGTTTCTGCGCTAGCTGTTCAGCCTTCACTTGGCTTGCTTTTGATTGTATTTACACCTCTTGCCCCATCCATGATATTGCCAGTCAAATCCACACCTTCGAATTTTGCATCACGTAGATTTGCCTTGCGAAAATTGCATCGATGCAACATAGCCCGACTGAAATCAGCACCATACAGATTGGCGGAACCAAAATCGGTGAATTCAAGTTTAGCCTGGTGAAACAAGGCTCCCTTCAGATTGGCGCCATTCATATTGGCTCTTACAATACTGGCCTGGGAAAAATCGGCATCGATCAGGTTGCCACTGATCACGACCCCATCCAGTTGAGCACCCTGCAATTGAGCCCCTTTAAGGTTTACACCGTGCAACTGTGATCTTCTTAAGGTGGCCCGACGCAGGTCGGCACCACCCATACGGGCCTTTTTCAACTCTGTTTCGATTAACAGGCTGGATACCAGAAGGGTATTGGACAGATTGGCTTTGAGCAGCCTGGCATGAGAGAAATCGATATGGCTCAGGTCCAGTCCGGCAAGGTTGCTGTTTCGCAGATTTGTCTGTTTGAAACTAGCCTGGCTCAGGGAACTGACCTGACTCAGGTCGACCCCTCGAAAATCAGCGCCATCCAGTGTGGTATTGGACAGATCGGTCGCCACCAGACGACTCTCTGTAAAGATGGAAGATTTCAGATTTGCACCAGTCAAATTCGCCCCGGTGAGGTTGGCACCGATGAAATTCGCCTCCTCAAGGTCGCTGTTCTGCAGATTGGAACCGCTCAAATCAGCACGGCTGAAGCGGCCCCGCTTTATCACCACACCCTCTAGATTTGCCCCGGAAAGGTCTGCTCTTGCAAAGCTCGTCCCCCGCAGGCTGGCACCTTGAAAATTGGCATCACTGAGGTCACTGCCGTAAAGAATCGCATTATCCAGGACTGCCCCGCTCAGATCAGAACCTGACAAAGTGGTCATTCTCAGGTCTGCACCGGAGAGATCACATTGCCTGCACTCGCCATCGGCCAGCAGTTGTTGGACTGCCAACTCACTTGCGCCAAGCGGCGTTGCCAAACAAAACATGAATATGAAGAGATAATAGAGTTTCTTGCTCACAGAAATCAGCCTTGGGTGGATTCGATGGATCAAATGCATTATCGGTTTTTGAGCCTATTTTAAGCCGGTTTGAAAAATTTGCACATTCCCCAGATGGGTCGCAAATCAGCTTCCGTCGAACCTTGAAGATCACTGGATCGACCTGCCAGCTTGTCTATTTTCAATAGACATTCTGATCTATTGTACGCTGACCTGCGGCAGCAGTTATGAGACAATTGCTGGCTTTTATTTCAGCCTGTCCCAGATGAACACAAGATCAGCCACCACCAACTCCCCACTTTCACCACAACTGCCTGAAGCGGATGGGGAACGCTATCAGTGGGGCGGCCTGCATGGATGCAGTGGTTCCCTGGCGATTGCCAATGCGGCGAAGCACCATCAGGGGATCATTCTGGTTGTGACACCGGATATGCAGTCGGCAAGCCGACTCGAATCCGAATTACGCTTCTTTCTGGCGGATGAAGAACTGCCGGTCATCAATTTCCCTGACTGGGAAACCCTACCCTATGACCTCTTTTCCCCTTTGCCGGAACTGATCTCGCAACGTTTGCTGACCCTGCAACATCTACCCTCGATGAAGCAGGGTTTATTGGTCACGCCGGTATCCACACTGATGCAGCGGCTGGCACCAAAACGTTTTCTGGATGCGCACTGCCTGGTGATAAAAACCGGCGAAACGTTAAATATCGAATCGACCCGACGCCGCTTGGAGAGCAGTGGTTATCAATGTGTCTCCCAGGTCTTTTCCCACGGGGAGTTTGCGGTAAGAGGGTCACTGCTCGACATCTACCCGATGGGCAGCCAGAGACCCTACCGCATCGATCTGTTCGATGACGAAATCGACTCGATCCGTACCTTCGACCCGGAGAACCAGCGTTCGCTGGAAAAGATCGAGGCGATCGAGATGCTGCCGGCGCGGGAGTTCCCACTGGATGATGAGGGCATCCAGCAGTTCAGGCGAAACTACCGCATTCACCTGGAAGGGGATCTGCAACAGAGTCTGATCTATCAGGATGTCTCCGAGGGCAGAATTCCCAGTGGCCTGGAGTACTACCTGCCCCTGTTCTACGAGCAGACGGCCACCCTGTTCGACTATCTGCCTGAAAACCATCTAGTGGTGCAGTGGGAGGATATCAGGGAACAGGCCAGACTCTTTTTCGACGAGATCACCAACCGATATGAGGAGCGGCGTCACGATATCAGCCGCCCTATCCTGCCTCCCCAACATCTCTATCTGCGGGATGACGAGCTGGCTGCAGCACTGAAAAAAGGGGAGTTGATCAGCCTCAGCCACCACGAACTGCCAAGCCGCTCAAAGGGCTATGCGAAGCTGGTCAATTACGACACTCAGCTACCCCCACCGGTAGCCTTTCAGGCACGCAGCAAAACCCCCGCCACGGCGCTCAAACAGTTTCTCAAGGACAAGGCAATACGCACCCTGTTCATTGCCGAGGGTGCGGGACGACGGGAAATGCTGCTTGCTACCCTTCGGGATCTTGGCATTCACGCCAAACCGGTAGAGAGCTGGCACAGTTTCCTGCAGAGCGATCTTGAAATCGGTCTCTGTGTCGCGCCTCTGGAGCAGGGCCTTTGGCTGGAAGCCGCTGGACTGACCCTCATCACTGAAACCCAGCTGTATGGTGAACGGGTGCGCCAGGAGCGCAGACGGCGTAAGGTCAGCCAGGATCCGGACCAGATTGTACGCAATCTGACCGAACTGCATGTGGGTGCCCCGGTTGTGCATGAAGATCACGGTGTGGGACGCTATCTGGGGCTGCAAACCCTGGATGTGGCTGGCCAGACCACTGAGTTCCTGACATTGGAATACGCCCGGGGTGACAAACTCTATGTACCCGTCGCCTCTCTGCACCTGATTAGCCGTTATGCCGGAGCTTCACCGGAACATGCTCCGCTGCATCGACTTGGCGGTGATCAATGGGAGAAGACCAAGCGCAAAGCCGCCAAACAGATCCGCGATGTGGCGGCTGAGCTGTTGGAGATCTATGCCCGTCGCGCCGCAAGACAGGGAGTGGCGTTTCCTACTCCCGATGCGGAATACCAGGCATTTGCCACCTCCTTCGAGTTCGAGGAGACGCCTGATCAACACCAGACTATCTCAGCGGTGATCGATGATATGACCTCGCCTCAACCGATGGACCGGGTCGTCTGCGGGGATGTGGGCTTTGGTAAAACGGAAGTGGCGATGCGAGCCGCATTTACCGCCACCCAGGGCAATAAGCAGGTTGCGGTACTGGTCCCCACCACTCTGCTGGCACAACAACACTATCAGAATTTCGCCGATCGATTCGCCGACTGGCCGATCAAAGTGGAGAGTCTTTCAAGATT
>JAHRHW010000166.1 GCA_019100305.1 Candidatus Thiodiazotropha taylori
GCTTCCCGCCGGGCTTGGGAAGATGAAATCGAAGCCGAAATTTTCTCAGGTCTTCTCCAAGGTGGCTGCGATCAACTGGCTGTCTGCGGCGCGCTTCTTTCTGTTTGGCTCCCGCGATGTCTGGTTTGTGGTCGGTTTACCGGTGTTTCTCTACGAAGTGCTTGAGTGGAGTTTTACTCAGGTCGGTGGGTTTCTGGCACTCTGGATTATCGGCTACGGTTTTGTTCAGGCCAGTGTTCCCAAACTGCTCGGACGTGTTCACCAGGGGCAGGGGCCAGGTGGGGGAACGGCACGCTTGTGGGCATTTCTGCTGGCACTGTTACCTGCATTCATAGCGATTGGGCTGAATCAGGGATGGCCGGCCGAACAGGTATTGATCGTGGGGCTGATTCTGTTCGGCATTGTTTTCGCCATCAACTCAGCGGTTCACTCCTATCTGATCCTGGCTTACTCGGATCATGAGAAGGTCTCCATGAACGTGGGTTTCTACTATATGGCCAATGCCGGAGGTAGGCTGATTGGTACCGTGCTTTCCGGCTTGATCTATCAGACTTACGGTCTTCAGGGTTGTCTCTGGTGGTCGGCGCTGTTTGTGGTTCTGGCCGCATTGCTCTCATTCGGTTTACCCGAGGTCCGGGCAGATGAAAATCAGCCGCTGAAAGCTGACAGTCACTGATCATCCAATCTGGGTGGTCTGCTTAGTCCATCAACAGTTGCGATAGCAGCCGGGTCCAGATAATAAAAATCAGCAGATAGCTGACAAGAAAGGCATTCTTTCGATGCAGCACATTATTGCTTCCCAGGTGTATCCAGCTGTGGATCATGCGCGAAGCGAGGTAGCACCAGGCCAGCCCCAGATAGATGGGATCCGATTTCTCCAACAGCAGAATGACAATCGTACTCAGATAGAAGAGCTGTGGTGTTTCCAGCAGGTTTTGAAAATGGTGGCTGATTTTGATCAGATATTCCGGTGGTCGGCCACCCCGATTGTATTTGAAGTAGGCAATGCTCAATGAGCCCTCTTTTACAGCCTTGTAGCGAGCCGCGATCAAGGCGACCCCCATGCCGCCGGTCATCAGTACCAGGCAGATCATCGGTATCAGTATTTGTGAGTGATTCATGACTATCCTTGGGTTTCCACTGAAGTAGCATCCGGGATCCTAATCAAATCCTATTAACCCGGGGACATACATAGTCGCCGGGTAAATAAATATGATCAAGATAATATTATCGGCATATGCTATTTTCATCTCATGATTCAACCACTGATTAACAGGCCCTGACAGCCATGCCCTATACCGCTGAGCACAAGCGGCAGAGTCGTCTGCGCATTCTCGACAGTGCGGTACGGTTGTTTCTGCAACAGGGCTATGAAAAGACCGGGATCAGCGAGATCATGCAGGATGCCGGTTTGACTCATGGGGGCTTCTACGCCCATTTCAGGAGTAAAGGTGAGCTCTATATCGAGGCAATGACCCATGCTGCGAAAAACGGTCGATTCACCGCCCATCTAAACAACGGCAAACAGGGAGAGGCGTGGCTTCAGGGCGTGCTGGAGGGATATCTGAATCTGCACCACGTGGAAGGGGATGAGAGTCCCTGTCCACTCGCCTTTCTGGTTACCGATATTGCCACTCGGGAATCGGACGTGAGACATGCCTACACCCGTATATACAAGAGCATGAATCGTTACATCAGTCGTCAGGCTACGGAGGCGTCAAACAGACCCGGTGATGATATCTTCGCAGTGACCGCCATGATGATTGGTGGGGTGGCAATAAGTCGTGCTATTGATGATCCAAGGTTAGCCAAACGTCTGTTGCACAGCTGCAGGCAGATTGCAGGGAAGTTGCTAAGTGGTGACTGAATCCATTCCCGCCATTGATTTTGTCATGAAGAACGGCATCCCGTGTCGGGTGCAACCCTGTGTGGAACCCAATACCCGACACACCGCCGAATTTCTGAAAAAGCAGATCGAGATCGGTTTTCAGCACATGTCAGCCCGTTCCCGTATCAGTCGGTTTGCCACTGCGATGGATCACTTGACGGAACAACAGCTCGATTATCTGACAGACCTGGATGGCAAGGAGAGAGTGGCCTGGTGTGCCACAGTAACCAACGTTGGGGAGGAGCGGGGTATCGGTATCGCACGCTATATCAACTTGCCCGATGAAGCAGATACGGCTGAATTCGCCATAACAGTGGTTGACGACTATCAGGGGCAGGGTGTGGGCTATCAGTTACTCAGAAAACTAATTCAGTCTGCGAACCAGAATGGTTATAGAATCCTGCGGGGGTATATACTGATGACTAATGCGCCTATGCTGGCACTCTGTAAACGTTTCGAAAGTAAAAGATCCATGGTCGATGGACCTTTTGTTATTGTTGATATATTAGTGGAGTAGAATAATTATTCGTTATCTTGCTGTGAATAAAATTACCTCGATCTCTTACGGAGCACAGTCTGATGAATCCAACACTGAAATATATCGGGCATATCAACACCCCATACAGGGCATTGGAGGATTGCCCAAACAACGTGAATCCGAATGGACCACTCTGTCAGCTGGTGATTCATGACGCCTATGTAGACAGCCTCGTCGGCTTGAGGAAGGGTCAGCAGATTTTGATTCTCTACTGGTTTGAGAATACCGACAGGGGTGCCATTCAGCAGGAGCGTAATCAGGGTGGTGAGCTGATCGGCACCTTTGCTCTGCGTTCCCCCCACAGGCCTAACCCGATTGGGGCAGCGGTGCTGCCGATCGAGGCGATTGAGGATGGTGTGGTCTTTGTGAAGGGGCTTGATTGCCTGAACGGCACCCATCTGCTGGATATCAAGCCCGCCATTCCCGAGGATTAGCCTTATTACAAGTAAGGGATTGTATGTAGGTCAAATACGGTGTTATGAGATCTTAACAACGGTCATTTCTTCGTCTTCAACTACTCTGGTTTTATCAGCACTCTTAATCGCCAATTCTGCGTGACGGATTTCAATCGGAGTTGCTTTTTCAAACAGCTCACCTGCGGTATAGAGATTTCAAAGGGCCAGAAACCGTGTAATAGTTCGCGCTAGAATTGATCTGACACTTGCGTGTCAGATCAGGTTTCAGTTATCGATTGACATCGACAATTCTTCTTCCCCGGATCTTCCTGGCAAGTAGACTGTCTGCCGTCTCAATTACCTCGGATAACCCGATCTCTTCAGCAATATTGCTCAACTTGCTGAGATCCAGATCCTGCTCCAGACGATCCCATGCCTGCTGGCGTGTCTGTTTAGGACACATCACGCTGTCGATCCCGATCAGGGAGACGCCTCTTAAGATAAACGGGGCTACCGTTGCCGGAAAGTCCATACCACCCGCCAGACCGCAGGCAGTGACCACGCCGCCATAGTGGGTGCTGGCACAGGCATTGGCGAGTACATGGGAGCCAACCACATCGACCACTCCGATCCAGCGCTCTTTGGCCAGCGGTTTACCCGGTTGGGCGAGTTCCTCGCTTGATATAATTTCAGCTGCACCCAAGTCCTTCAGAAAAGCGGACTCCGCTTCGGCTTTGCCGCTGAGAGCAATCACTGAGTAACCCAGTTTGGCCAGTATCGCAATCGCAACACTGCCAACACCGCCCGATGCCCCGGTCACCAGGATCTCCCCTTTGTCCGGTGAAATGCCGTTTTTCTCCAGCGCGAGGATACAGAGCATTGCGGTGTAGCCGGCTGTGCCAATCGCCATGGCATCCTCCGGCTGTAACGAATCAGGCAGTCGAACCAACCAATCGCCGTTCACTCTGGCTTTCTGTGCCAATCCGCCCCAGTGCTTTTCACCCACACCCCATCCATTCAGGATCACCTGATCGCCCGGTTGGTAATCGCCGTGTGTGGTACTGCTGACGGTTCCCACCAGATCGATACCAGGCACCATCGGAAAGCGTCTTACAACCGGTGATTGGCCAGTGATCGCCAGGGCGTCCTTATAGTTGATGGATGAATACTGCACATCGATGGTGACATCACCTTCCGGGAGCATCGCTTCATCGATGTCTGAAATCGTGGCGGTGTAATTCTCATCTTGCTTGTCAATCAGAACGCCTTTGAACATATTGGTACCTCTTTGGTTAGACGGACGTCTAGTAAAAAATAAAAAAAATTATTTCAGACTGTTTATGAAAAAATCTGCGTAACTTTGCAGTGCATTAGGAGTGCGTTCGAGTTTTGCGCGTAATACTGCTCCCTCCCAACCTGTCCAGAACAGATAGGCTGACTCCTTGCAATCCGTGTCGCTGGAAATATCGCCAGCCGCTTTAGCTTCCTCCAGGCAGGCTTCCAGCCGTTGTTGCCAGGTTTCGAAGACCTCAATCAGTTGTCTGCGGAAGGATTCGGGCAGGGCGCCCATCTCCTGGCCAAGATTGCCAACCAGACAACCTCGCTTGAACTGATGCCGGGCCATGCCATCTATCGCTTCCTGCATGAATGCACTCAGACGCTGCAGAGGCGGGAGGGATCGATTACCCAGGGATTTATCCAGTTTGTGCTCGAAAAACTTTGCGTAGTTGCTGATCAATTCCGAGCCGAAGGCATCCTTGTTCTTGAAGTAGTGATAAAAAGAGCCTTTCGGCACCCCGACACGTCGCAAAATTTCGTCAATGCCGGTGGCGCTGTAACCTTTTTCGGTGAGCACCTCCATACCTGAACGAATCAGTTCAGCTTTGGTTTGATTGAATCCGGCCTGGTCTTTGGGGGGGCGGCCGCGACGACGTTTAAGGGGTGTGGCAGAGCGCATGAGTAAAATATTAGACCGATCGTCTATAAAAATCAAACAACCGCCGCTAAGGTGACAAGATCGGCTGCTCATTTCGGCTGATCGACGATACAGAGCAGGCCTCTTTTGTCTTAATTGAGTGGATGATCGATGCATGCCTGCTGACCTGCTGTGCGCTTCAAGAACCATGCGGCCGTAAAAATTTCGGCTGGAGGGCACAGTTTCCCGGTATCGCGTGAAATGGCGTAGTTTCCCAACTCTGAATTGGGTCATATGACTTAAAAAAACGCTGAAATAGCGATCAATGATTGATGTCAATGAGAGATGCAAACTGGGCCGGCTAGACTTTCAGCAGTATCTGTTTTTTGCACAGTTTTGTTATTCATGAGATGAAAAGATCCAACACCTTTTTTGTCTGTCTGCTGGTGTTGCTGACAGGTTTTACTGCAAGCCTTGTTGATGTTGCGATAGAGAGTGGACCAGCCCGTCCGCAGGCGCTCGAGTCCGCTGACCTGGTTAGCCGACTGGGTCTGACCGACCTGTCGCTGTTCACTGAGGCCCGTTATACCAGGCACCCCTCTCAGGCCGATATCCACTCCGCGTTCCAGGATCATCCCGTCGCACTGGAGCATTTTCCCACGGGTTCGTTGCTGCAACCTCCGTCTGGTCTCTTACGATGATAGCCCTGCTGCGCAAGCAACGATATTTTATCGACTATACCCTGGGCACAATGATGCGCCACAAGGGGAAGAGTCTCGGTCTGCTGACAGTCTACACAATAATCATATTCATGTTGGCATCAGTGATGCTGTTCAGCCATGCGATGCGTAGCGAAGCGGTTGCTCTGCTGGCCGACTCACCGGAAATCGTTGTGCAGCGGATACAGGCGGGAAGAAGTGTCATGGTACCGGCAGACTATCTGCAAAGAATCGGTAAGCTGCGCGGTGTCACTGAAAAGCGTGGCCGCTTGTGGGGCTACTATTACGATCCGGCCGTCAAGGCCAACTATACGGTGATGGCCAGCGAGCAGGATCAACTATCGATAAACGATATTGTGATTGGTGAGGGGATTGCCCGAACCAGAGGCCTGTCGATTGGTGACTATTTGACACTGAGGTCCCATGAAGGCAAAGCATTCTCTTTCAGAGTATTAAGGTTGCTGGAGAGTGAATCGGAACTGATCAGCAGTGATCTGCTATTGATGAACCCGGAAGGCTATCGGCGATTGTTCGGTATTGACGAATCGCTTTACACCGACCTTGTTCTGTCCGTGAGAAATCCCCGGGAGATACAAAAAATTGCTGAGAAACTGACACTGTTATTACCAGACAGTCGGCCAATACTCAGAACGGAGATCCTGCGTACCTATGAGAGTCTCTTCTCCTGGCGGCAGGGTGTGATGTTGATTCTATTACTCGGTTCAGTACTCGCTTTTGTTATCTTCGCCTGGGACAAAGCCTCCGGGTTGAGCGCCGAGGAGCGCAAAGAGATCGGTATCCTGAAAGCAGTTGGCTGGGAGACCAGCGAAGTGATGCGGATGAAGTTCTGGGAGGGGGTGATCATCTCCCTGATGGCTTTTCTGATTGGCTATCTGGCCGCTTACTTACATGTGTTCTATACCTCAGCCGGTCTGTTTGAGCCAGTACTGAAAGGCTGGTCTGTTCTCTATCCCAGTTTTCAGTTAACCCCTTCAGTGGACGGTCTGCAACTCGCGACACTGTTTTTCTTTACGGTGTTGCCCTATACCCTGGCGACCATCGTGCCTGTCTGGCAGACCTCCATAACGGATCCTGATCTGGTGATGCGGTAGTTGATGATGTTGATCGAATTGACAGATGTACGTAAGGCCTTCAATCAGGGCAAGCCGAATGAGTTTTGGGCGATACAGGGAATCACTACCCAGTTTGAGGTTAACCGGATCACCTGTCTTAAGGGTGCCAGCGGTTCAGGTAAAACCACATTGATGTCGATGATCGGTTGCCTGTCACGGCCTACCAGTGGTCGTATACGCTTGCAGGATCGTACCATCTCCTCGCTGCCTGAACGCTTTCTAACCCAGGTCCGTCGGCATACCTTCGGTTTCATTTTTCAGCGCTTTAACCTCATTCCTGGACTTAGTGTGGTGGAGAACATCATGCTGCCGGCCTACCCGCTGGGTTTGAAAGCCAGCTGCTTGAGAAGCAGGGCGGATCGTCTGCTCGAACAGTTCCTGTTGGCCGATAAAGCAAGTAATCCTGTTGAATGGCTGTCCGGTGGTGAAGCTCAGCGGGTGGCGATCTGTCGTGCGCTGATCAATGATCCGCAAATTCTGATCGCCGATGAACCTACCGCCAATCTGGATAGTCGGCTCTCCCGTGAGTTCATGTCTCTGCTCGATCAGCTGTCGAAAGCCGGCAAGACGGTGCTGATCAGCAGTCATGATCCGGTTGTTTTCGATTCGCCTGTTGTGGATCGGGTGGTGGAGCTTGAAGATGGTCTTGTGGTGTCAGGGGAGGGATAACCTGTGATGTTGAATCCTGCCATTCTGGCACTGCTGATGGTTTCGATGCTGGTCTCCACGATGCTGTTGGTGGCGGCTGCTTTTGCCGTCAGTATCCTGCGTCACTGGGATATTCAGAGTGGCAGTGAGTTGCAGCTTCGGCTGGAAAGGCGTACCTATCTGGTCTCAACCCTGTTGATCTGGGCTTTCCTGTTTGAGTTTCTCTCGCTGTTGCTGTTCATCTACAATGCAGAGGCCTTGTCTGGACAGTTTGTTGGCGCCATGTGTGCAACCGGGGTATTGAATCTGAATCCCTGGGGTTGGCCGACACTGTTTTTAAAGATCACCATGTTCTTTGTGGCAGCCATATGGTTGTTACTGAACTATCTGGACAACCGGGGCTACGACTATCCACTGATCCGTTTCAAATATGCTCTGTTGCTGTTGGTGCTGCCGCTGGTTGTTGCCGAAACGATTGTACAGTGGCTGCATTTTACTCAGATGGAGCCAAACCTGATCACCTCCTGTTGCGGAACACTCTTCTCCGCCGATGCGCAGGGGGTCTCCGCTGAGGTAAGTGGTATCGCCCCGGCAAATTCGATACTCGCTCTGGCTATCTCGGCCATAGTGGTTATCGCTGCTGGGGTATGGGTGGCGTTGCAAGGAAAGAGTGGTTGGTTGTTGTCGATCAGCGGGGCTGCCGTCTTTGTGATTGCACTCGTAGCAATTATCTCATCCATCTCGCTCTATATCTATGAGCACCCCCATCACCACTGCCCGTTCTGCATTCTCAAACAGGGCCACGGCTATGTGGGTTACTTTCTCTACATACCTCTGTTTCTGGCAACTGCACTCTCTCTAGGAGCCGGCTTTGTATCACCTTGGCGGAGGATCGTCAGTCTGAGTCAAACGGTGGCGGATGTGTTGCCTGTCATAAGCTGGTTGGCGCTATTCTTTTTCGTACAGTTCTACCTAACCTCAGCCTGGACGATCTGGCATTCAAGGCTCACCATGATGGAGGTTTGGTGGTGATCAATCAGACACTCTCCATCTTATTTGTCGTATTGATTCTAAGCGCTCTCAATGGCTGTCAGTCAGAGAGTTCAGCGCTGACCAAAGGGGAGCCGCCACCCGCTTTTCAGTTACAGGATCTCAACCAAGAGAGGCTGAGTTTTCCGCAGGATTTTGCGGGAAAGGTTGTTGTGATCCGTTTCTGGGCCGATTGGTGTCCCTTCTGTGAGTCGGAGATGCAGAGTATTGAGCCGGTCTATCAGGTCTATCGTACAGAAGGCTTGGTGATCCTCGCGCTGAATGTGCGGCAGGATCGTGAAACAGCGGCAGCCTTCATAGAAGAACTGAATATCAGCTATCCGGTACTACTCGATCAGGAGGGGGCAGTAGCGAGAGAGTATGGGGTAATTGGTCTGCCAACCACCTTCATACTCGATCGCAAGGGGAGATTGCATACCCGGATCATCGGTGAGTCCACAGCGGAGCTGTTCGCCCGCATCGTGGATGAGCTGATATGAGTGCCGAGCTGACCCTCGGGGTGGCCTTTCTAACCGGCATTCTCGGCAGCTTTCACTGCGTTGGTATGTGCAGTGGCATCAACGCAGGGTTCTTTATCCATTTTGCACCCAGGGTGCGATTCAGCCATCTGCTTACATACCACACACTGCGGATTGGGGTTTATGCGCTGCTGGGTATCGGTGGTGCCGTTGTCGGTCAGG
>JAHRHW010000167.1 GCA_019100305.1 Candidatus Thiodiazotropha taylori
TGCTGGAGCCCTGGAGTATTGAGAACGGTCTGATGACACCGACCATGAAGATCAAACGGCAGAAAGTCACGCAGCATCATGAGGAACTGATCGAAACCCTCTATAAGGGTGGGCCGGTGTGATTGGTGCGGTCCTGTCCGGGTGGCAATTTGAGTCTGGGCTGGTGTAGGATTCTTGTAAGCGCCACACAGCGGGTGTAGTTCAATGGTAGAACTGTAGCTTCCCAAGCTACTAACGTGGGTTCGATTCCCATCACCCGCTCCATTCGTCCTCCTCAATGGCCTGTCACTGTCACTCCTTATATTCAGGCGGCAGGCTATTCCAAACAGGTCTTTTTATGCCTTTCAATCGCTGCGTGGCGACGTTGAGGTTTGCCCTTCAACGCTTCGATCTGCTGCTGCAACTGCTGGCATTTCTCAGCTTCGCTCTGCTGTTTTGGCGGTGGTTCGGTAAACGGATGCGCTTTGGGTTCGAACATCACTGACTCACCCCGTTCGGCAATTGCGTTGCAGAGGGGTAGCGCAAATAGTGTCAATAACAGAATCAATCGGCTTGAAATGTGTCTCATATTTTCTTTGTTGCACTGTTTCGATCAGCTGAATAAGCGGTGATGCGGGATCAGGAAAGCGCAGTGGTACTGTGCTGAATATTTCATCAGTTCTATCCTGATTCGGCTGCAAGATCCATCTATTGGAACCAATGTATCACTAAATTCACACAATGTTACACAGTCAATGTGAGGATATTCTCTTGTATGTCTTGATAGCATGTATGATTTAAGCTATTCAGGAATGCTGGACAATTACTGGAGTGACTGTCGTTGGTCTCGGAATCCGGCTGTCACCTGAATCAAATTCAGACACCGCTAGGGCCTGTTGGCTGAGAGATGACTGGTCCTGAGACGAAGTGGAACTGCAGGGGGTGCTCGTGAGAAAAATCAAAAACCTGGTCGTTATCCTTAGCTTGATGGCGCTAACCGCAACAGCTTCTGCGTTGGGACTGCGCCTGGAGGAATTTACCCCGATCAAATACTTTACGAAAGAGGATTGGAGTCAGGCCAAACAGGTGGCGAAAACGGCGCTCGAGCAGGGCAAACTCGATGAAACTTTTGACTGGCATAATGAGTCTAGCGGTCATAGTGGCTCCTACACGGTGTTGCGCCGAGTGGAGATCGATGGGCGCAACTGCGGCGACCTGTTGATAAAACACAAGGCCGGGCCGGCCAATGCCCGTGGGGACTATCGCTTCTGTCAGATGCCGAACGGTGAGTGGAAAACCATGGGCAGGGCGCCATCCAACTGATTGTCGCGTGATCGGTAGAGAGTTCTTAACGCTATGTTTTTGAATAAAAATATACCATTTTTTCGAGGCTGTCACAGGTCTCGGTTGAGGTGGCTTGAATTGATGGTATGTGGCAAAGATGATTGAGCTTTTTCAGGCGCAGGACCGGATTGAGGCGCAGATGCTGAAAGATTATCTGCAGGATCAGGGAATCGAAACTGTGATACTCAACGATCACCTCAGTGGCGCACTGGGCGAACTACCGGCTAATATATTCCCAACGCTCTGGTTATTGGAAGACCAGGACCTGAGCAAGGCCAGGAAACTGAAACAGCAGTTTTTAAATCTGCATGCACCGAAGGCCGCCGCATGGCGCTGCCCGGCCTGCGGTGAACAGATCGATGGCGGATATGAGATTTGCTGGAATTGTTCCACCCCTGGCCCAAAAGATAACAATAAGGAGTAGAGGATGGGTAAGACCCTGAAAGTGTTAGGCTGGTTGGTTGGGATGGTCGTGGTGCTGGTTATCGCTGCCATCATCCTGATACCGATGTTTGTCGATCCCAATGATCACAAAGATCGCATCGTTGCCGAAGTGAAACGGACCACAGGCAGGGATCTGACCATCAGTGGCGATATCGGACTGTCTGTGTTTCCCCGCTTGGCGCTGGAGCTGAACGGCCTTACTTTGAGCAATGCACCGGGCTTTAACAGCTCCGAATTCGCTTCGGTCAATCACGCCTCGGTAAGTGTCAATCTGCTACCCTTGTTGTTCAAACAGTTGCTGGAGGTTGATACGGTCCAGGTGGACGGGGTCAGGTTGAATCTGGCAAAAAGCAAAAACGGCACCACCAACTGGGAGGATATGGCCGGAGGTAAGACGACAGGCAAGAAGCCGGGGTCGGCTCCTGAGACCGGAGAGTCCAGAGACATGGGCTTGCTCGCGTTCACCATTGGTGGCCTGAACATCAATCAGGCGAGTGTTGTGTGGGACGATCAATCCACCGGTGAGCGCTACAGCGTGGACAACATCCAGCTGGAGACAGGCGAGGTGGCACCGGGTGAGCCGGTGGATCTGAAGTTCAGCCTCTCGGCCGGCAGCCAAAAGCCGTTAATGGAGGGTAAGCTCTCCATGACCACCCAACTGGTGGTAAATCCCGACACTCAGTCGATCGGTATGGATGATCTGGATCTTGACGTTGAGGTCAGCGGTGAGGGTTTGCCCGAGAAGGGTGTGGCTGTTTCACTGCAGTCGGATGTGGCACTCAACATGAGTAGCGGCACTCTGGATATCCAGGATCTCAGCCTGGTGTCGGGGAATCTCAAACTGACCGGCCGTCTGGAAGGCCTCGATATCCAGAACAATCCCAGCATGAAGGGAGAGATTCGGCTGGCTGAATTCAATCTGAGGGAGTGGATGGAACAGTTCGGTATGGCTGCGCCGGATACCGCCGATGAGACCGTGCTGGAGAAACTTCAGTTCTCCGCCAGCTTCGTCGCCAACCCAGAACAGCTGCAACTGGACGACCTGGTGGCGACCCTGGATCAGACCAATCTGAGGGGCAAATTTGAAATTGTCGATTTTGCCGATCCCACCTATCTGTTCAATCTGGATGTAAGCAGCATCAATCTGGATCGCTATCTTCCTCCGCCCAGTGAACAGACGCCACCACCCGCCGGTCGTCCGGGTAAACAGAAAGGGGGCAAAGAGGAGCCCCTGTTCCCGACCGAAATGTTAAGAAAGTTGAAGCTCAACGGCACCATCCGTATCGATAATCTGACGATCAACAATCTCCACTCCGAGGCGATTCTGGTGAAGCTCAGAAGCCGGGATGGCAAGCTCAGCGTGGATCATGAGATCGGCCGCTTTTATGACGGTCTGCTAAAGGGGGATATGGAGCTGGATGTGAAGGGTGCTGAGCCCCGTTTGCGTCTGAATCAATCGATATCGAGAATATTGTCAGGTCCACTGCTGAAAGACCTGACCGGGGAGGACACCCTGCTGGGCAGCGGTGATCTGGAGATGGCCCTGACCAGCCGAGGGGAGACCGTCGGTCAGCTCAAGAGGTGGTTGAATGGGGATGTTTCATTTGACTTTCGTGATGGGGCAGTTAAGGGATTCAATCTGGCGAAAATGATCCGTGATACCAAAGCACGCCTGAGTGGTGAGCCGATCCCGGTATTCAATGAGCCTGAGCAGACCGACTTTTCCGAACTGACCGGTGTCGCCAAGATCATCAACGGGGTGGTCGACAATCAACGCCTGCAGGCCAAGTCCCCCTATATCCGGTTGGAAGGCAGCGGCAAAGCCTATCTGCTGGAGGAGCGGCTCAAATATACCATCCGGCCGGTGATCGTGAATACCTCGACCGGGCAGGGGGGCAAGGCCCTGGAAGACCTGAGAGGCATTCCAATACCGGTGAAGATCAAGGGCAACTGGAATGATCCCGAGTTCTCGATACAGCTCTCCAAAATTCTGGAAGAGCAGCAGAAGGCCAAGCTGAAAAAGAAATTTGACGACAAGATCGACGAGAAGGTCAGCGAGGAGCTGGAAGAGAAGCTGCCCGAAGAGCTGCAGGATCAGTTGAAGGACAAATTGAAAAACCTGCTTTGAGCAACGTACCCCCAGCAGCTCTGCCCGACAGCACGGAAAGCCGCAGATTCGCTGAGCAGGTTCTCGGTTGGTTTGCGCAACATGGCCGCAAACACCTCCCCTGGCAGAACCCCCGGGATCCCTATCGGGTTTGGATCTCAGAGATCATGCTGCAGCAGACTCAGGTCACCACGGTAATCGACTACTTCAATCGCTTCATGGAGACTTTTCCGGCGCTCAAAACTCTGGCTGAGGCGGATTCGGATCTGGTCATGCACCACTGGTCCGGGTTGGGTTACTACGCCCGGGCACGCAATCTGCACCACTGCGCTCAACAGGTGGTGGCCGGATACCAGGGCAAGCTACCAGAGGAGCTTGAGAGCCTGCAAGCCCTGCCCGGTATCGGGCGTTCCACTGCCGGTGCAATTCGCTCACTGGGGTTCGGACGCTACGCAGCGATACTGGACGGCAACGTGAAGCGGGTACTGGCCCGTCACTATGCCGTCGAAGGCTGGCCAGGGCAGGCGGCAGTAGTGAAAAGGTTATGGCAACTGAGTGAGCATCTTACTCCGCAGCGTCAGTGCGCCGATTACAACCAGGCCATGATGGATCTTGGTGCAATGGTCTGTGTTCGCACGAAACCTCTATGCGGAACCTGCCCGTTGGCGCACAGTTGTGTCGCCAGAGCGCGGGACGAGATCGATCGGTATCCTGGTAAAAAGGCCAAAACGAGTAAGCCGGAACGCTCAGCACAACTGCTGGTTGTTCTGGATGGAGCTGACAATGTGTTGCTGCAGAAACGGCCGCCCAGTGGCATCTGGGGCGGGTTATGGAGTCTGCCCGAGTGTCCTGTGGAACAGCGGGGAGAGCACTGGTGCCAGGCCAATCTGGGGTTGCGGGTGAAGCAGCTGCGCCAATTGGCTCCCCGCCGTCACACATTCAGCCACTTCCATCTGAATATCACCCCGGTTCTGCTGAAAATGGAAAAACCACTCAAAGTGATCATGGATGAGAATTCCCTGGTTTGGTATAACCTGTCGGAACCCGAGGATCTCGGTCTGGCGGCGCCGGTGTCGACGATCCTGCAACAGATCAACTCTAAGCCCGATCGCCGAAAACAATGAAGGAGAGGCCAGATGAGCCGTACAGTAGAGTGTGTCAAATTGAAACGAGAGGCCGAAGGGCTGGATCGGCAACCCTATCCGGGCGACCTGGGCCTGCGGATTTTCGAGAATGTCTCCAAAGAGGCTTGGCAGGAGTGGTTGCGGCATCAGACCATGCTGATCAACGAAAACCGGCTGAGCCCGGTGGATCCCAAAGCAAGAAAGTTTCTTGAAGAGCAGATGGAGCAGTTCTTTTTCGGCGAAGGATCAGAGCTACCTCCGGATTACAAACCACAGGCCTGAGCAACCCGGCGATGGGAAAACGGGGCACCAGAATGGCAATCCAACTTGACTCGGCCCTGTAACCTCGGTTTAATACGGCCCTCTCACCGAGGCCAGGTAGCTCAGTCGGTAGAGCAGGGGACTGAAAATCCCCGTGTCGGCAGTTCGATTCTGTCCCTGGCCACCATTTTATACAGTGGCTTATCCTTATCAATATCCCTGTCTATCGAGTAGTTGTGTGATTTTAGTATGAGATCAGCAATTGTTTGGTCCATATAAAATCATCAGTTCAAGCTTTCCATCTTCATGGTCACAGATAATGTTTGCCACATCAACCGGTCGGGACAGCTCAGTTGCTGATTGGTTGGTCATGATCTGTTTCGTTCTGTGTCCTACAGGTTCTGGTGGCCTTTGAAACTCACTTGAGAAGTATGCAGGTTCTTTCCTCTTGAGCCGCCGATCTCTCGCCCCGTCCACTTGTTAATAGAACGTGTGCACTCAGGCGCGCAGTACTATGCCTCAGAGTGGACAGAGGCATTGTATAGCGCTTGAGACAACTGTGGCGCCGAAGACCTATGGTCTGAGCGCTTACCTCGACAGGTCGATGTTTTCACCCGCAGACAACAGTTCCTCGGTGCGTCTTGCCGAGTAGGTTGGGTAGTCTTCGGTCTTGTAGCTGCCGCTGCTGATCCAGCGAAAGCCTTCCTTGAAATGGTGACGGAACAGCAAGCTGTCGTAGCGACGTAGCAGCTTGCCTTCGGCGAACAGTGCAACCCCGGGGCGATAAGTCATCTGTAATTGTCTCGCCCATTCCGCTGGAGTTGTGGTGTTGCCATTCACCTCAACCAGTGGTGCTTTAGAGGAAGCATCCAAGCGTAAGATGGTGAATTGCTTTAGTTCTTTGATCACCGCCTCATCGGCCAGGGTGTGCTCGTGGAATTCGTCGCAATCATGACACTGACTGTCTTCGAAGATCACTGCCAATGGGCCACTTATCTTGGATAAATCGGTCAAATCACTAAACAGTGCATTGGGGCGCAGGCTGTAGATATTATCTTTCAGCTGCTGGTGAAGATAGGTGGCAAGTTTTTGTTCTTTATATGTCTTGTCGGCCACGTAGTGAAGAATGTGTTTGAAACGATCCGGCGACCGGTAGCCATCGACACGGACGACCGGCTTGTTGTTGGTGTCAAGGAAGATGATGCCGGGTGTTGCCCACACATTGAGCTGTTCTGATAGCTTTTTCTCAGTAGTTGAAAGCTCTTCGTTGTAAGCGATCTCACGGTCACCGCGAACATTGATGGCAATGACGTCGAAGTGTTCCTGGATGTAGCTCATCAGCGGGTCGGTCTCAAATATTTCACTGAGCATGCGGTCGCAATAGGGACAACCATTGAGCTGGAAAAACAGCATCACATGTTTGCCTGATTCGTTGGCTTCGTCCACGTCGTCTGCAATTTCCAGGAAGCTCTCTTTAAACCAGTCCGGTGCCGAGTGAGCGACCCCCCCTGTTATCTCCCCGCGTTTAGTGGCTTCGGCAGTGGCGAGGCCATGACCCAGGGTGAGAAAAAGAGTGAGCGTTATATACAACTGAAATTGGCGCATGATGTCCTCTCGCTTTATATAAAGTCCATCGGTTAGATCAATCAGGCAGTATAGCAAATGACTTGTTGTTGATATCCGTTGGTTGCAAGTCACAAGCCGGGTTGTGAGCATTGGCAAGTTTATCAACATACTGTATCTCTTTGCGATAATTATGCATGAGTGAGTAGTGTAAGGTCATGCTGTGCTATGTGAATGTGATGAGAGTACTAGTAAGTTGTTGAAATATGTGATACGTGCTGGTGTTGCCATATGTAAATCCCGGTGTTGTCAGTTCGATACATATCCATAACTTTCGAATCAGTTCTGGTCGGATTGCCTTCTTGTTAGGTGGCTTATTGAGTATTCACAACATCCCCTGGATAAGACTTAATGTGCTTACTCTCCGGTAATTGTAAGATCCTGAGGGTTGACCAGATAGTCAAAGTGCAGAGAGGGGGGCATAAAAGTGCCGTTGGCTTACTCATGTAGGCGGGATTAGTTCAACTATTGGGTGTCAGTATGGTTGATAGGCAGATTGGCTATTTTACGGCGGCTGATCTACGTAGGAAGCCTTCATGGGAGTTTTGTGTGGATATCACTCTTCGTAGAATAAAACCGAGTATAATATGAGACAGGAATTTGTTTTTGCTCGGTTATGTTGATATGCGTTGTGTGTAAAAACATGTTATTAAAGGAGTCACATGATCAATATCTCAGTGAGTATTGATGTCTCTAACCTGAAACAGGCCGAGGAATTTTACATTAATGCTTTGGGTTGTAAGAAACTCAGAGATCAAGGTCCCGATATGTCGGTGATTTCAGCGGGAAATTGTGATCTGTATCTTCAGCAGAAGGAGCCTGGTTCAAAGCCGCTTCTGTCGGGTGAGACGATACGAGATTATGAGCGCCATTGGACCCCTGTTCATTTGGACTTTCTAACGCAGGATGTGGATGAGGTGGTAAAGCGAATAGTTCAATATGGTGGTTTTCATGAAGGTGGAGATAGTGGGGTATGGGGAACTATTGCCTATTGTGCCGATCCATTCGGTAACGGATTTTGTGTTATTAATGAGTGAAATCATAGGGCTATTTTACGGGGATAGTGGTTTTGCCTAACTCTTTTAGGTTATGTTTGCAAAATTACAAAATTAATGAGTTGTTTTGATTCCGGACAGGTAGAGCGGCTAATTTCATCTGAATGGAAGTGTTGATGTCTTAGCTTTAATCTCATTTGAAAATTGCCTGCTGCAATAATTTATACCTATGCTGATCATAGGTATCAGATTTGAAGAGCATAGTATGGTTGTTTTAAAGAATTAAAAATTTATTGAGTAACGTTGATATTGTTGTAGTGTTAATTTTTAGAAAGTATCAGATCTAAATCCCTTCAGATTGTGCGTTCATTCACGGTTGAAAATAATCATTCAGCCATTATCTCTCCTGCATATTGGTAATAAAAAAAACGTGCTGAATTAACCAGATTGTTAATAACTGGTTATGCCTCGAAAATTCCGAACATTGCATATAAATAAATCGAGTTTTAATCTGGCATCGCTACCCATACTATTTAAACAAGTTCAATCTTAAGTAATAGGTGGCATTCGATGGAGATAAATAGAGTATCATCAATTTCCCCCTTTGATCTGTTTGCCAAGCAGAATCAGGGCATGAAGTTAGAGCTACTTGATGTGCGCACGCCTGTTGAGTACAGAGGTGGTCATATCCCAGAGCTAAACTGTTGTCTCTTGAAGAGATCAGTAACGAATCTCTTGCAAGGGAAGTTGGTCAACCAAACGAGACGGGGCAGGCCTCTATCTACCTGACCTGTAAAGGTGGTTTTCGTGCTGAAAAGGCAGTGGATAAATTGCTTGACTCCGGATATCAGAATCTTGTGCTTGTGGAAGGTGGTACCGATGGTTGGGAAGAGTCAGGTCTGCCGTTAAAGCGGTGTGGTGAAATCATTTCACTGGAACGACAGGTACAGATTGTCATAGGTAGCATACTTCTCTTGAAAGTGGTGTTTGGATTTACGTTTCATGAGATGTTCTTCCTGACAGGAGCCTTGATTGGAGCAGGTTTGATTATGGCCGGGATTACCCGTTGGTGTGGAATGG
>JAHRHW010000168.1 GCA_019100305.1 Candidatus Thiodiazotropha taylori
GCCAGTGAGCCGATATCACCACCGGGGAAAAACAGCGGCGAGATCACATGCCCATCCACACTCATCACCATACGACCCGCCGCCACATCGAAGCAGGCCTGATCGTTGGCCTGGCGCAGCAGTTGATTGTCGAGATGTTTCAGAAACAGCTCCTGAATCAGCTGGGCCATCGCCCGGCCGCCACTGCCATGGGTCATATCGACCTTCCCCTGACGGGTATCGAGACGCAGTGGAAAAGGTTTTAACTGGGCATTCATAACACCACCCTCTTTAAATCTCTATTCATGCGCTTTTTGCCTCCGGTTGACGGAAACGGCCATAACTCCAGTAGGCGGCACAGGCCCCCTCTGAAGAGACCATGCAGGAACCCATTGGATTGTCCGGGGTACAGACCACCCCAAACAGCTTGCAGTCGGTGGGACGTTTCGCCCCGCGCAGGATCGCCGGGCACTCACACCCTTTGACCTCTTTTGCCGGACTGAGCGGAATCTGAAAACGCTGCTCCGCATCATATTCCTGATAGCCCGCTTTCACTTTCAAAGCACTGTAGGGCACCAGACCCAGTCCCCGCCACTCGAAGCTGCGCCGCAGTTCGAACACTTCGGCCACCAGTCGCTGGGCTTTCTGATTTCCCTCACGGGTCACCACCCGGGTATATTCGTTCTCCACTTCATAGCGTCCCTCATTCAATTGACGAATCAGCATAAGGGCTGACTGCATCACATCGAGGGGTTCAAAGCCGGCAATCACCACCGGTCTTTGAAACTCCTCGGCAAAGAACTCATAGGGACGACCGCCGATCACCGAACTGACATGGGAAGGACCAAAGAAACCGTGAATGGCCACTGAACCGATCTCTCTGACTTCGGGGGATTCCAGGATGTTCTGAATGGCCGCCGGAGTCAGCACATGATTGCAGAACAGACTGAAATTTTTCAGCCCCTCCCGCTTGGCCTGCTGCAGCGCCACCGCACTGGGCGGCGTGGTGGTCTCAAAGCCGATCGCCAGAAACACCACCTGTCGATCGGGATTCTCCCGCGCAATGTTCAACGCATCCTGGGTGGAGTAGACCATCCTGACATCGCCACCGGCTGCCTTCACTTTGATCAGGCTGTTGCGACCGCTGGCCGGTACCCGCAGCAGATCCCCATAGGTACAGAGAATCACATCCTCCGCTTCAACCAGATGGATGGCATTGTCGATGCGCCCCACCGGCAGCACGCAGACCGGACAACCTGGACCATGGATAAAACGCACATTGTCCGGCATCAGATCCTGCACACCATAGCGAAAAATCGCATGGGTATGGCCACCGCAGAACTCCATCAGATGGTAGCTTCTACCAGGATCGACCTCATCCCGAATCGCGGCTGCCAGTTGCCTGGCCAGCTTGTGCTGGCGAAACTCGTCAACATATTTCATGGGGTCACCCCGGCCTGGGCAAACAGTTCAAGGGTTCGCTCGGCCTCCTCCTCACTCACCTTGTTGAGGGCATAACCGACATGGATCAAGACAAAGTCACCCACTGTCACATCCTCCACCAGGGCCAGTGAAACCGCTTTCCTGACTTCACCCAGTTCCACCGTGGCGTTATCAGCCTGCTCATCGATGGCGATAACTTTTGCGGGTATGGCCAGACACATGTTTGTTCACTCCGTCAGTTAAGTGATAGGAAAAAACTGCCGCTGGACTACTTGGCGATCTTACTAGGATGTCCGATCAACGCCGTCTGACGGGTGGAGACCAGCCACTGATACCACGCGTCCATGCCTTCACCGGTTTTCGCGGAGAGCTCAAGCACTCGAATCCGCGGATTGACCTGTTGGGCATAAGCGATGCATTGCGCCACATCGAAATCCAGATAGGGCAGCAGGTCGATCTTGTTCAACAGCATCAGATCCGCCGCGTGAAACATATCCGGATACTTGATCGGTTTGTCCTCACCTTCGGTGACGGAGAGAATCGCAACCTTATGAGCCTCACCCAGATCGAAGGCGGCGGGACAGACCAGATTACCCACATTCTCGATGAACAGCAGACTGCTATCCTCGGGTTGCAGACTCTCCACCGCATGTCCCACCATATGGCCATCCAGATGACACCCTTTGCCGGTGTTGATCTGAATCGCTTTGGCACCGGTACTGCGAATGCGCTCCGCATCGTTGGCGGTCTGCTGGTCCCCTTCGATCACTGCAACACTGAACTCAGCCTGCATATCTTCTATGGTTCGGGAGAGCAGACTGGTCTTACCTGAGCCGGGACTGGAGACCAGATTCAATACATGAATCCCATGCTCACTGAAGTATTGCCGGTTGGCTGCCGCATATTGATTGTTCTTGCCCAGAATATCCTGTTCGATCTGCACCATACGCGCCTGACTCATACCCGGCGCATGGGCATGTGCCGGACCCTGACCATAATCATGGGTATGCTCATGATTATGCTCGTGACTATGATGGTGATGATGCTGATGATCATCGATCGTTGTTTCACCTTCACCGCAACCGCAGACTGTGCACATGGCTCTGATCCTCTAAACATTAGCTGCTTCAAGATGTTTGGTGCAGCCTGGCCGCACCCTGCATCTACCTTTTCATTGTGGATTGATCATTCCACTTCCAACTCTTTGACCCGCATCTCATCGCCCCCGGTGACCTGCAACTGATAACTGCCACAATCGGGGCAGGCATCAAACCTGGCACTGACACGTACCTGCTTGGCACAGGACATACACCAGGCCTCACCGGGCAGATCGATGATCTCCAGCTTCGCCCCATCCGCCAGGGTATCTTTCATCACGGCATCGAAACCGAAGCGCATCGCCTCCACCTCCACACCGGAGAGTTCACCAATCTCCAACCAGACGCGTTTCACCTTGCTGAAACCCTGGCTTGCCGAACTCTCTTCGAGTATCTGCAACACACCTTCACACAACGACATCTCATGCATCAGACCATCTCCAGCTGGAAACCGACACAGGGATCGACCGCACTGATCAACTGCTCGGCCTGTTGCATCAAAAGCTTTTCGTGTTTCGCGGAGAGGGTTTTCAGCCCCTGACAGACCACCCCCCGCGGATGAAAATTCCACTCGGTGGGCGCCACGATCTGATATTGACTGATCTTCCCCTGTTGTTGCACAACCCGATGGAAGAGACGCCCTCTGGCCGCTTCAACTTCACCCAGCCCCTGGTTTGGCGAGTCCGTTTCACTGCTGCTTTCAAATGACCCCGCTGAACCTGTCAATGTATGCAGTTGCTGGCTCAGTTTTGCGGGTAAGGAAGCCAACTCCAACAGCCTGGCAACCAGCCTCGGTATCACTCCCTGACCAAAGTTCTGCATCAATTGCACGATCAAGGGATGCTTCAACTGGCGGGTCAGTGGGCCTGTCTCATAGATTCGACCATGCCAATCGGGCGCTGCGATAAACGCATCTGCATCAGCTTCCGACAAGCGCTGACAAACTTCCTGATGATCCAATTGCGGCAGAGCTTCAGCACCCCAGTCGCCCCGATCATTGTGCGTCTGCTCGCACAAGTCTCTGAGTAACGTTGTCGCCAGGGTATCGCTCTTTTCGAGCCAGCGGTTAAATGCCTGCTGATCCGCAAGCCCATACCACTCTGCCGGTGAGACAGCGAAAATCTTCTCATGACAGAGCTTGTCGATACGCTGAATGATCAACTCGATGGCTGCTGCATCAAAATTAATATTTGGTTTCAGGGTGAAGCTGTCGCCCTTTTGAAAGCAGGCCTTTCTCGCATCACTCATCAGGGTCGCAAGGGTTGCCAGGTGATCCCGACTGAGAGCTGATTCAGAGTGGTTGGACCAGTCCGTCATGATACGCCACAGATGTTCCCTGGCGGTTTCTACATTCACCAGTATCTGTTCAAGCAACTCAATCTGCCAATCTGCCGCTATCCCGGTTGCCTGACGACAGGCCTTGACCGCCGCGGCCGACTGGGCGGTTGCACAGATACTGTAGAGCATGGGAATCATGCTCAGCAGTTCATCAACCGGTTTACCAGAAAAAATTTTGGGTAGGTTCAATGGTCGGGTTGAGTTGATCATAACCCGGCTTACCCGGTCATCCTGACAGGAGAGTTCGATCCTGATTTCACCCTCGATACTCACTGCTCACTGTCCTGATGAATCGCGCCACGCAGCAGATCGCGACGACTCAATGGCTGCTGCAGACGATCACTGATGGCAACTGAGCGATCCTCCTCAGGAGGTTCAGTGGTAGCGATTTCATCCTGCTCCTGTTCCTCTTCCCCATGCCAACGACGGTTGATCTCACTTTCACAGGTCGAGAGACCATCCTGGTTTGCTTCATCCATGATCCCCAGCATGACCTGTTTCGCAGTGCTAACCGCTGTCTGCTGATCATTGAACTCAAATACCGGGGAAAAGAGCGAACACATCTGATAGCGACCAATGCCCTCCTCTTCACCCAGGATGAACTCATAGGGTCCGGAAGGAAACTGATAGGTCTGCTTGTCACCGATCTGCTTATCACGCCAACTATCCCCTTCATGGGGTATCAGCATCAGGTTCATGAACCAGGGGGTAATCAATACCCCGAGACAGAGATCCTGCCACTGGCGAAAGCCAACCGCTTCCACCTGCAAGGCAGGATTCAACAGCGGCAGACCCTGCATACGCTGCTGCTCTATGTTGCGAAACTGCACTTCCAGACCTTCGATGATGTAGTCGGGGCAGATCATGCTTCCTCCTGCAGCACCATGAACTCATGCTTCTTGCCATCACAATTGGGACAGCTCCAATGATCGGGCAGTTGTGAGAAGGGAGTGCCTGGTGGTATCTGCCAGTAGTCATCACCCTCACTCGGATCGTAGACATACCAGCAGATCTTACACTCCAGGCGGCTGCCATCCTGCAACTTCTGATTGTCACCACCATAGGAACCGGCAAAGAATTCCGTGTTCACAGATAGGCCTCCAGAATCTCACTGAGACGCTCTGCACTGTCCTGCACATCTTCATGCGCAGCCGCGGCAACCGCCGGTATGGCACCAATTTCGATGGTATTCAGAATATTCTTGTCCTGTGAGTTGAAGTACTGCACCCACCAGACATTCTGCACACCGGTACTGGTGATCCGGCAGTTACCATAACCCCGGGAGAGTATGGTGAGTGGACCTTTGCCCAACACACGGGTCAGGAACTCGATGTCCGCTTCGGTTTGCGGTAAAAGAGTCAGGTTGATGATGTGGTTATCTTTGCCAGGTCTGAACTCCGCAACCTTGTCATTGATCTCTGCCAACAAGGGTGGCGCATTGATCACCCCAACCGGGACCGGGTCCCTTTGATGCTCCACCCGATGAGCCGCCTGTTTGAATACATGACGCAGACTCAATTTCGGCACATAGGCCACTTCCACCGTATCAGCCGTAACTTCATCGGCATCATTGTAGTAACGCACTCGCCAGACTCCTGCCATAACCGATTCCTGAATCCGTGCCTTGGTATCGGATGATTCATAGAGCATGCTGACTTCACCCTCACCAAGCACCTGGTCAATCAGTTGCTTGTCAGCGGCATCCAGGTGATCGATATCGATGTATTCCGGTGTGACCTGTCTGGCTTTTGCCTGTTGTTTCAAGATCCCATCGAGCTGTTTCAATAGCGCCATCCCATCCTGCAATTTGCTGACATCTTCCACATCCTGCAGGGAAGGCATACTGAAAGTGGTCATCTCATCAGGCAGCTGCAGGATCTCCAGGTCTGCCCCATCCTCTTCGGTAGGTTGTGAGCCGGGTCCGCTGACTGTCACTGGTATATGGATCTCGTTCATACTGGTTACCCCGGATTTAATGGCAGTGGGAATCCACACTGACCACTGGAATATTGATCGGCTTGACGGTTGCAGGTTCAGCATTCAGTAGACGCTCGATCTCCGCCAGATAGACATCCCAATCCTGCATCTTTGAAATCGCCCCCACATAGGCCCCATGCTTGAGCATGACCAGTGATGGCCAACCATCAAATGGAAAGCGGGCATGCAGTTGGTGTTCTGCACTACGCTCCACCACGGCGACCTGAAAGCGTTCGGCGAAGGCATCCATCAACAAGGGTATGACTACCGCCACATCATTGCTCTCCGGAAACTGTTGCGGGTTTTCAGTGAAAAAAAGCAGTGTATGGCTCTGCATAGCGGCAAAGCCTTCGAGCGTCTGCTCATCGACCAGAGGAACAGCCCGCTGTTCCATAAGTGCATTGATTAAAGCTGATGACATCGCCATCTCCTGTTAAATGTTATCTACTGCTTTGGCCTGAGGTGTTCAGGCAGTTCAGGTGTTCTGTCGACCAGATCGGCAAACAGATGATCAACCTCTGATTCACCGCTCAATGCCAGGTCGAGTGCCTGCAGAGCCTGGCTGATCTGCTCAGCACGTTGTTCACTCAACACCTCTCTGGCACTGTTTAGAAACACCAGCAGCCAACTGCCCACCGGTTGATCGCCCACCAGCAGGGTATCGACTCTGCGACTTTCGCCCATCCCCTGACAGAGGGCCGTGGTGCCTTCTGTTGAGACCACTTGCATGGGAATCCCGATACACACTAGTCGCTATCTCCCTGACGGTACTTATCAAGATGGGCGTCCACATCGACGCTGACAGCACTGCCTTGTATATCAACCGGTCGATAGGCCACATCAAAGGCGTCTGATTGCAACACCCTGGCATCTCCCGCCCGGCAGGCAGACTCATCTGATGGACGTTCCGCTTCATAGGTTTGCATATCGGATATGGCGCCCTGCACCAGAGTGTCAGGTGTCAGTGGGTGATCTCGACACTCGGCCTGAATGCCGAAATCCTCCAGATAGTTCAGAACCAGGTCGATGGCCGGTTCGATCTGTTGGCGCACCTTGGGTCTCAAGCTGCCACCGTAATCCTCTAACTCTTCGGGCTGAACGCCAACCAGCAACAGATGCTGCGGGTAGTCACCCAACATCTCAGCCATCGCCAGCACTTCCTGAAAACCGGTCTGATGAAGACTCACCTTCTTCGCTCCGAGGAACTTGGGCACCTGATCCCCTTCAACCCGCTTAAGGCTTCCACCAGGCAGGCCGTAATCCACCGCATCGAACACCACCAACACATCCGCTTCACGGATATGCTGCACCAGGTAGATTCCCTGGGTACCGCCATCCATCAATCGCACATTGGCTGGAAACCGGTAGTTTCGCTGCAGAGTCTCCAGGGCACGCACACCGAACCCCTCATCGGCCCAAAGCAGATTGCCGATACCGAGAATCAAAACGGAAGGTGTTTCACTCATCTGCAGATCCTGTGATTGTGATAGCTGTTATCAGCAGAGGTTTGCAAACCACGCGCCAATCCCTGGTAGACTGAATTAGTTATTGTTTTTATTGGTTTTTATCGGATAAACCCGATCAACCGGCTGGACCGGGGTGGTAACTTTAATACCATATCTGTTCAATTCTGGAAGGATAGTTTGCATTTTTGACACAGAAACCACTTTTTCAAGGGGTTTAAGAGCAATCTACAGAGAGAGTGGTGGTAACTTGATAATCACCACAATAACGCTGAGGGATATAGGTTTTCAGCGGCACAGGATTCACCGGGCATCGTCACCAGTCTATCCAACTGATGCGAACCTGAACAAAAAAAAGCGCGGGGATCGCGCTTAACAATCGGCGGATTACAGCCATCCCTGGCCACGCCGGAGGGTTTCACAAAGAGTCAGGGGCGATCGTCTTTGAACATGCGCCAACCGCTGATCATGGTACTGATCAGACTCTGACGGGAGACGATATCCTCACGGATCGCCACGTAGACATGGATGATCACAAACACAACGATGATCCACATCCCCCAGTGGTGCCAGAGACGTACATCCTGGCTCTGTCCAACCAGTGGGATCAGCCAACCGAACAGTTGATCCTGCCAACTGCCCAGACCGGTCTGCTCCGCATAGAGCGAGAAACCGGTCAGTACCATGGCGATACCACCCACTGTAATGATCGCCACCATGGTGATGTGTGCCAATGGGTTGTGACCTTCATACTTCTTTGGCTCTTTTTCCAGAAAGGCATACCAACGCACTTCATGTATCAGTTCCTTCCAGAATGAGAGCCGATAGAATGGCAGAAAGAAAAGTTCACGGGAGTGCTCATTACCGACAAACGCCCAATAGATTCTGCCGAGGAATCCGACAGTAAAAATATAAGCGGCTGCAAAATGGGCAAATCGCATATAGCCCATCACAAAATGATCACTCGCCTCCCCCGGCAAAGTGGGTAGAGGATTGGCAATAAAATAGCCGGTTACCGCAAGCACCAATATCGCCAGCGCATTTATCCAATGCCATAGCCTGACAGGGGCTTCATAAACATAGACAGCAGTGCGTTTAACGGTCGTTTGCATTGGCGTCTCTCCTGAATCTATTTATTATGATCATCTGTTGAATACCGGACATTGCTGATCATGCGGCACAGCCGCAGCCCAGCACCCACCACACCCGGAAAGTGTTTTTAATCACTGAGCAACCGTCTGACGGTCACCACGCCTACTATCCCGGCAACCAGTATCAATGGCAGCGGATGTTCAGCAATCAGATGCAGAATGATCGAGAAAAACGACGCCTCACTGTGCTCACCAACATGCGCCAACAGTGGGCCACTTGCCAACAAACCACTTGTACCAATCAATAGGTTTTTCATCTCAACTCCTAATACATCTTTTAAACGAACACTCATCATTAAATCGGTGGTCTAACGTACCTTCACCTTGGCCAGTTCCCTACCCTCTTCACTCATCACATGGGTTGAACAGGCCAGACAGGGGTCGAAACTGTGCAGGGTACGAAGTATCTCCACCGGCTCTTCGGCTCGCTCCACCTTGGTATTCATCAATGAAGCCTCGAAGGCGCCGATATTGCCTTCGCTGTCCCGCGGTGAGCCGTTCCA
>JAHRHW010000169.1 GCA_019100305.1 Candidatus Thiodiazotropha taylori
AGCAGCTTTGTAGCTACTTGTGGGAGTGTGGGAGAGATGGTATCTACTGTTGAATGCATGGTGTAGGGTGGGACCACGCCCCACCAAAACCTCTGATAAAACCAGATGTAATGAGTTTTATGCTTAAGTAAGTGCCTTTCCCACCAGGGCCCACTAATTTACAGATCTATTCGGCCCTGTTTCTGGGGCGGGTTAACCATTCAATCGATCTCCACACCTCATGGTTCTCAGCTGGAAGCCGATGTACGCTTGGAACCGAGCGGCTTAAAGTGTCCCTTTATGCATGGTTAGATCTAATGCACTTTCGAAATGAGCACTTGTGGTGCAATTAAGGTCGTTGGTGTTTCAATGCTCTAACTTACTGGCAAGCAACAGATTCTTGTCCCTCAATCAGAGTTTGGCTGATGATCGATGGGAATGGGATTATTTTTTGAGTCCTTCTACAGGCAGTAAAAATATAAACTGTTGTCAAAAATTTAATCCATTTGGATGAAATATCCTGCCCAGTAAGCGAAAATGCAGTGTGCGATAGACATTTGGAATGGCTGATGCGATTCATAAAACTCCTTTTTTTGATCTTGGTTATGATGTTCGGCGCTGTATTTGCAGTACTTAATTCGGATTCGGTGCCCGTGAATTACTACTTCGGCAGCCGGGATCTGCCGCTCTCCCTGGTATTGACTCTGGTGCTTGGAGTCGGTGTTCTGTTAGGCCTGTTTTCCGGTATGGGACGTATCGTCGGTCTGAAAAGAGAGATTCAGACGCTGAAACGACGTAGCGAAATGGTGAGCAAAGAGGTGAACAATCTCCGTGCACTGCCATTGAAAGAGTAACCTGTAATCAACCTTATGAAGATCTGTTCAATCACAAGCAAGCCGAAACCTCAGTTGTTGCTGACGGTGGGTCTTGTGTCACCCTGCAGCGAGGGACATGCCGATGTATGAGGCATTGCTGTTGTTGCTTCCTGTCGCAGCAGCCTCCGGTTGGTTTGCGGCGAGGCGGGGTGTGGCGGTAAAGAGCCAGAAACAGCCACAAGAGATCTCTCCAGTCTATTTCAAAGGCCTCAACTATCTGTTGAATGAACAGCCGGATAAGGCGATCGATCTGTTCATCAAGCTGTTGGACGTTGACAGCGATACGGTGGAGACCCATTTGGCACTGGGCAATCTGTTCAGGCGGCGTGGCGAGGTGGAGCGGGCGATTCGCATTCACCAGAATTTGATCGCCCGGCCAAGTCTGAGTCGGGAGCAGCGGGCTCAGGCACTGCTTGAACTGGGGCAGGACTATATGCGGGCCGGGCTGTTCGATCGGGCTGAAAACCTGTTCATTGAATTGACGGAGCTGAAGCTGCATAACGAACAGGCCAACATCTATCTGCTGGAGATCTACCAGCAGGAGAAGGATTGGAAGCGCTGTCTGGAGGTGGCGGACAGAATTACGGTCTCCCACTATCCAGCGCTGCACAACTCGATAGCCCACTTCTATTGTGAATTGGCGGAAGAGCAGTTGCGTCAGCAGAACATGGCGGCTGCAGAGAGTTTTCTGAAACGCGCCCAGCATATGAAGCGCAGTAGTAATGTTCGGGTTTTGATGCTGCAGGCTGAAATCGAATATACCCGGGGTGATTGCCGTTCAGTGATACGCCTGTTACGCCAGGTGGAAGGGAGTGATCCGGCCTATCTGTCTGAGACCCTGCCGCGCACCATCGAGTGTTATCGCAAGCTTGGCCAGCACCAGGAGCTGTATGAATACCTGGAGCAACTCTATCAGCGCCACCACTGCACCGAAGCCATGTTGATCCTGGCGGATATGATTGCCGATAGCCAGGGCGAAGATGCCGCTGTGGAGGCGATACTCAAACACCTCTCCGACACGCCGGACCTGAAAGGCCTGGAACGTCTGGTCAGATTGAATCTACAACGCAGTGAAGAGAGTCCCAGGGAGACCCTGGAAGTACTCTTGAGTTCCGTTTCGAAACTACTCGATAAGGAACCGGCCTATCAGTGTGAACATTGCGGTTTCACAGCCAAGAAAATTCATTGGCACTGCCCGAGTTGTAAAACCTGGGGGGCGATCAAGCCGATCCAGGGTATTGGCAGAAGCATCAAGGGTTGATTACAGGCCCTGAGATTTCCTCACCATCAATACCAATCCTGATAAGGAGCAAGCAATATGAATGGGACAGACTCTAAGGTCATTGTCGCTTTAGATTTTCCGCAACAGCAACAGGCCTTGGATCTGGTTGAACGCCTCGATCCGTCACTCTGTCGATTGAAGGTGGGTAAAGAGATGTTCACCCGACTGGGTCCGCAATTTGTCGAGCAGTTGAGCAGCCGAGGCTATGACATATTCCTGGATCTGAAATTTCACGACATACCCAATACCGTCGCTGCGGCCTGCGATGCTGCGGCTGATCTGGGGGTATGGATGATGAATCTGCACGCTTCCGGTGGACGGCGCATGATGGTGGCGGCGAGGGAGCGCCTGGAGCAACGCAGTGAGCGCCCATTACTGATTGCCGTGACAATTCTTACCAGCCTGGGTATTGAGGATATTACCGAGGTCGGTTATCAGGGTGAACCGGCAGAGAATGTCTTGAGGCTGGCCAAACTGACCGATGAGTCGGGACTGGATGGGGTGGTCTGCTCACCCAGAGAGGCGAGTGACATACGCCAGCAACTGGGTGGGGACTTTCTGCTTGTGACTCCGGGTGTCAGGCCCAGTAGTGCCGCCAAGGACGATCAGCGCAGAGTGATGACCCCAGCTGACGCTATGGGCGCCGGCTCGAGTTATCTGGTGGTCGGCAGGCCGATCACCGCCGCTGATGATCCGATTCAGGCACTGCAGGCGATCAACGCAGAAGTAGCCGAGTCTCTGGCGTGAGCAATCGTTTGGCATTTCATGTCTGCGTCCAAATAGTTCATTGACAGGCCAAACCTCTCCCCATAGGCTTGTGGCTTGAATAAGTGTTAACAGGCCCTAGCAGTTCAAGTTACTGTGATATAGGTTGTTTGTAAGGAGATATGATGGTGAAGAAGATTCGCAAGGCGGTATTCCCGGTTGCCGGTATGGGAACACGATTTCTTCCGGCAACGAAAGCTAATCCCAAGGAGATGCTGCCTGTTGTGGACAAACCGTTGATTCAATACGCTGCAGAGGAGGCAGAGGAAGCCGGTGTCAGTTCCCTGGTGTTTGTAACCGGTCGAAACAAACGCTCAATTCCGGATCATTTCGATAAGGCCTACGAGCTGGAGAGCGAACTCAAGGAGGCGGGTAAAACCGCGTTGCTTCAAAAGGTGCAGAATGTCCTGCCTGAGGATGTCAGCTGTATCTATCTGCGTCAGTCTGAAGCCTTGGGGCTTGGTCACGCGGTGCTGTGCGCCGAACCGGTGGTTGCCGATGAACCTTTTGCGGTCATCCTGGCCGATGATCTGATTCGTGGCGATGAGGGCGTCGGTGCACTGGAGCAGATGGCGCAGATCTATGAACGCTATCAGTGCAGTGTGATACTGGTCGAAGAGGTTCCCCAGGAAGAGACCAGTAAATATGGTATCGTTGAGGTCGAGGACGATGATGGTGAAACCGCCACCATTACCTCAATTGTGGAAAAACCCAAACCTGAAGAGGCCCCTTCCAATCTGGGTGTGGTGGGCCGTTATATTCTGACTCCCAGAATCTTCTCCCTGATCAAAGAGACCGGCCGTGGTGCCGGTGGTGAGATTCAACTGACCGATGCGATTGCCGAGCTGCTCAAATATGAGAAAGTCAGGGCCTATCGTGTCAAGGGTAAGCGTTACGACTGCGGTAGTAAGCTCGGTTATCTGGAGGCTACCGTCGAACTGGGCCTGGCCCATGAGGAGCTGGGGGACGGCTTTAAGGATTATCTCAAGGAACTGGCTGAAGATCTTTAAAACAAGTCGACGCAACGCGTTTAGAACGGCCGCACTAGTGCGGCCTGATGGTTTGGTACACTTTTTAATGTCTCAAATGGTATAAGATATGCCTATTAAAAACAGTAAGTTATAGGTTTACAATTGAGTGTTGATTGAGCCATTCGATCTCATTCTGATCGGGTCATATCGGCGGTTGCAATCAGTGTATCTTGACTGATTGAATCAATTGCACCTAGATAGTACATGTTGAGCTGAAGGGTATTACTTGAACCAAGTGTAAATTCAAGTAATGCATCAGGTATGCATGGTCCCGATTGAAGGTCTACTTCATATATTGCAACATTGTCACTGAACTCAAGCAACAAAAAATCGGCATGACAATCACCGGGTACGTTATAACCCTCAGTGCTGTTTTCATTGAAAGTAACTCTGACTTCCTGATCTGTATCTGACCAGTTGACATCGAGAAAGCCGCTCCATGTACCATAGAAGTCATTACTGATGACGTGAGGTATGTATGTGTTGTTATAGTTTATTCCATAGGTATCAAGGGTTGAGGTGAAGTGTTCAAGGGCTACCTCACAAGGCGTCATTTCAGTTACAGCAGATAATTGACCCGCATTCATTAAAAGTGTGGTAACTTCCAGTGCAGCCTCAAAAATTTCCCATTCAAGAGAAAAATCAACTTGTGTGGCGGCATCGATGGCTTGCTGACCTATTGTTATACCATTTGAAGGATTATTGTCCTGATCGATTGACTGGAGTAGACGAATAATATTCAGAACTGTGTCACTGCCTGCATCATCAGTATTGGCAATATCAAGTGGTGTTATTACAGAAGATGCCAATACTGGAGGAAACTCCAGATCACCGATGAAAAAAACAATGGTTTCACCTGGGAGATAATTGAACTCACCCCTTTCGTTGGTATAACCCGATTGTGTATCTGTTCTATAACCAAGATTTATCACAACATTGTCGACAAATATGCCTGTTGAAGTTGTTGTGTCAGTATCACCATCAGTTGTGACTGTCTCACTACTGCTACTTGAGGAGCTCCCGCCTCCGCCACATGCAGAGAGTGTAATCAATAGTATTGCTGTTAACGCTGTCGTTTTTATTCCAAACATCTTCATTCCTCGAATTACAACTATCTCGAATTATTGTGTGGATTATTATTATGATGCTGATCAATCTGTTTTCCAGTAAAGATCCAAGCCTTTATCATGACAGAACGATTGGAGTAAACACCACAGATTAGAAAAAATCTTCGTTTATAAAGCAAAGAGTGCGCCAGCACCAGAAATCAAGAGCTTACATATTGCTGAGTAGATGGTATGTAAATTATTCCGACGTTCAGATCTATATAACTGTTACGCGTTGATCGTCAGACTCCTGACTTAATATGAAGCATGAGCAAGTAAACGCCATTAATTTAAGAAAATGGGGTAGTATGTAGAATGAACTTTGCTGGTAATTTGAGGTAGTAGCATGCCCAGCAATCATTGTCCCTTCAAGAAAACCTGTCCATTTCAGAATGCTTGCGAAGATCATCGCTGGCTCTGTTTTTGGCCAATTTGGTTTGTGATCCTAGGTGCTGTACTGTTTGTGACATATCTCTTTTCGACCTATCGACTGGCATAACATGGATTCCCCAGTCATAGGAGAATTATCCATCGTAGAGTACTTCAGAGATGTATCGATACGCCTGAAGATATGTAATGATTGCTGCCATCACCATCAGATGGTTTTCAACAAGAGACCTGTGGTGAATTTAAAGTGGCGGTTAGCCTCTACGTGTCGTGCAGAAAACGTTGGTGGATAAGATGGGTAGTCGTGATTTTAGAGTAAATTTTACTTTACCGCGTTCGTCCAATAAAACAATCGAGGTTGTGCTGAGAGCGTAAGTGCATGAATAATAACGTAAAAAATGGTACTCCCTAGGGGACTCGAACCCCTGTTACCGGCGTGAGAGGCCAGCGTCCTAACCACTAGACGAAGGGAGCAGCTTCTTGCGAAAGCCGGTATTATACTGACTTGGTTGCCAGGCTCAATGACCTGGCGATAATTCTTTGGTGATTTAACTCTTGAAACAAGCTGCCAATTGGCTCAAAAAGAAGTTTTCCAGATTGGTAAATGGTCAGATTCAGGTGACTGGACTGAACAGCGGAGAGCCTGTGTCCGCCATACTGATACCAAGAAACGAACACAATATTTCCCGCGCCAACATCAGTAACAACGCCATCAAGGTGCTTAGCAGACTGAATAAGTCGGGCTATGAGGCCTACCTGGTGGGTGGTGGTGTGCGTGATCTGCTGCTCGGCCGTGAACCGAAAGATTTTGATGTGGCCACCAATGCTCGCCCGGAAGAGGTTAAGCAGGTCTTCAACAACTGTCGTCTGATCGGCCGGCGTTTCCGCCTGGCCCATGTCCATTTTGGCCGTGAAATCATTGAAGTAGCCACCTTTCGCAGTAACCGTCAGGCGACAGAGGCGGGGGATCGCCAGGTGGAAAACGGCATGATTCTAAGGGACAACGTCTACGGCACCCTGGAAGAGGATGCTCAACGGCGGGATTTCACCATCAATGCCCTCTACTACAGTATCGATGATTTTTCGGTGGTCGATTTCGCCAACGGCATGGTCGATCTGCAGCAGGGTGTGATCCGGCTGCTGGGGGATGTGGAGAGTCGTTACCGGGAGGATCCGGTACGCCTGCTGAGGGCGGTCCGTTTCGCCGCCAAACTTGGCTTTGTCATTGAACCTGCCACCGAAGCGCCGATTGCCAGGTTTGCCACGCTGTTGGAGGATGTTCCTTCGGCAAGGCTCTACGAAGAGGTGTTGAAGCTGTTTCTTGGTGGGGCGGCGCTGGAGAGTTTTGAAAAGCTGCGCCACTATGAGCTATTCGGACAGCTGTTTCCCGCCACCGAAGAGGCGCTCTCCCATGAAGATCACGAATTCCCCATCACCTTTGTCAATCGGGGCATGGCGAATACCGATGATCGTCTGAGCCAGGGGAAATCGGTGACGCCGGCTTTCCTGTTCGCGGTTCTGTTATGGGAGCCGGTCAGATTACGGGCTGAGAGTCTTGAGGCGGAAGGTGTTCATCCACTTGAGGCTTTGCAGACTGCATCGACTGAGGTGTTGAGCGAGCAGGCCAAGCATGTTTCGATACCAAAGCGCTTCAGCTACCCGATGCGCGACATCTGGCAGCTGCAGTTCCGTTTTACCCAGCGACAGGGCAAGCGTCCACAACGCCTGGCGAGCCATCCCAAATTCAGGGCCGCCTACGATTTTCTGCTGTTACGCGCTGAATCGGGTGAGGTCGATCGGGAGCTGGCCGATTGGTGGACGGTCTATCAGCACGCCAATGGTGAGGAGAAGGTGTCGATGACCGAGCAGGGAAAGCGTGGTCGGGGCAGACGTCGCAGAAGGCGCCGTAAAAAGACCCAGACAGTTGATGAATGATCCAGCGCCAGTCGCTGTCTATGTCGGCCTGGGCAGTAATCTTCAAAACCCGAAATGGCAAGTGGAGAGCGCACTGGCAGAGCTTGCGCAGTTGCCCGAAACCAGATTGGTGAGCCACTCATCCCTCTATCGGAGTCGCCCGGTCGGGCCACAGGATCAAGACGATTTCATCAATGCTGTCGCCCATCTCACCACCAGATTGACAGCCGACTCCTTGCTCGATGCCTTACAGCGGCTGGAGCAGCAACACCATCGGGTGCGGGAGCACCGATGGGGACCCCGTAGCCTCGATCTGGATCTGTTGCTGTACGGTGATCGGAGCATCGATACCCCACGCTTGACGGTGCCTCATCCTGAGATCGCCAAGCGGAGTTTTGTGTTGCTGCCGTTGCATGAGATTGCTCCTGCTGATCTGATGATCCCCGGTCTTGGTTTAGTGCAGACCTTACTCAATGGCATAGAGAGGGGTGATATTGAACAACTTGCCTGAGATGCCCCGGTTTCTTGTAGTTGAGGGGCCGATCGGTGTGGGCAAGACCAGTCTTGTGCGGCGTCTCGCCAACCACTTTCAAAGTGAGATGCTGCTGGAGGGTGCAGAGGAGAATCCGTTTTTACAACGCTTCTACGAGAATCCCCGGGAGGCGGCACTGCCGGCTCAGCTGTTTTTTCTGTTTCAGCGCAGCAGACAGTGGAACGGGCTTGTCCAGGATGATCTGTTCCGCCAACAGCTGATTACCGATTTTATGCTTGAGAAGGATCGTCTGTTTGCCCAGATCAATCTCGACCAGGATGAGTTGGCACTCTACGAACAGGTCTATCAACAGTTGACCCTGCCGGCGCCTCCACCCGATCTGGTGGTCTACCTTCAAGCACCGGTGGATACACTGATGGAACGGATAAAAAAGCGTGCCCGCCCACAGGAGAAGACCATCGAGGCGGACTATCTGAAAAAACTCTGTGATGCCTATACAGACTTTTTTTACTATTATGATCGATCGCCTCTACTGATCATCAATGCGGCGGAGATCAATCCGTTGGAACGGCAGCGGGATTTTGATCTATTGATTGAGCACATCAGCAGCGAAGGCCCTGACCGGCGTTATCTCAATCCAACCATGTCACTCTGAATGAGTGGAGTCCTATGAGCAGAAAGAACATTACAATCAGAAGCCTGGTGGAAATGAAAGCGGCAGGCGAAAAAATCTCCGTGTTGACCAGCTATGATGCCAGTTTCACCCAGTTGATCGAGTCGGCAGGTGTGGATGTGATCCTGGTGGGGGATTCCCTGGGGATGGTGATACAGGGGCAGGAGAGCACACTGCCGGTAACCCTCGATGAGATGATCTACCACACCCGCAATGTGGCCCGCGCCAGAAGCCATGCCCTGTTGGTCTCCGACATGCCATTCATGAGTTACCGCTCGCCTGAACTGGCACTGGAATCTGCCGGCCGGTTGATGAAGGAGGGGGGGGCTCAGATGGTGAAACTGGAGGGTGGTGCGATTCATTTGCAGACCATTCGGCAGCTATCCGGCCAGGGCATCCCGGTATGTGGTCATCTGGGACTGCTTCCCCAGTCGGTTC